>DATCLL010000270.1:0-5369 GCA_036563935.1 Limnochordales bacterium
CCGGGACGGAGGCCGGCGCATCTTGTACGCCATCATCGTCGGGGCAGGCAAGCTGGGCTTCGAGGTGGCCCGGCGGCTGGCCGAGGAAGGACACGACGTGGCCGTGGTCGACAAGGATGCGGCCCGGCTGCGGGAGGTGGAAGAGCGGCTCGACGTTCTCACCGTCTTGGGCAACGGCGCCAGCCCTGCCGTGCTGGAGAAGGCGGGCGTGCGGCGGGCCGACCTGGTGCTGGCCGTCACCGAGGTGGACGAGGTGAACATGATCGCCTGCATGGCGGCCAAGCAGATGGCCCTCGGCCCGCGCGGCTGGCCGGGGGGCCCGGCGGGGCAGGCAGCCGGCACGGCCCACAGCCCTGGCCCCCAAAGCCCGGGGCGCCCGCTGTGCGCGGGTCGCATCCGCAACCCCGACTACACGGGTAGCTGGCCGTATACTCGCTCCCTGCGCCTTTTGGGGGTGGACGTGGTCATCCACCCCGAGCGCCTGGCGGCCCAGGAGATCGCACGCCTCATCCGGGCGCCCTGGGCCAGTTACGTGGAGTTCTTCGTGGGCGGGCGGGTGGCGGTGGCCGCGGTGCGGCTGGCCGACGACGCGCCGCTGACCCGGGGGCCGCTGCGGGAACTCAAGGCGCCGTGTCTGGTGGCGGCCTGCGTGCGGGAGGGGGAGCTGTTCATCCCCGACGGCTCGACGCGCCTTTTGCCGGGAGATCGGGTGTACCTGGTGGGCCGGGCCGGGCAGCTGCCGGAGCTTCGGGTGCAGGCGGGGGCACCCGGCCGCACGGTGCGGGACGTGACGCTGGTGGGAGCGGGCAAGGTGGGCTTTCCCCTGGCCCAGATGCTGCTGCCGGCCGTCAAGCGGGGGCTGAGGGTGCGGGTGCTGGACAAAGACCCGCGGCGGTGCGGGGAGATCGCCGACCAGCTGCCCGGGGTGCTGGTGCTTTGCGGGGATGCGGAACGCATGGACGTGCTGCGGGAGGAGGGGGTAGGGGCCACGGACCTGCTGGTGGCGGCCACCTCCCAGGACCACACCAACCTGCTGGCCTGCATGATCGCCCGGCAGTTGGGGGTTCCCGAGGTGGTGGTCACCGTCTCCCGGGAGGATTACGTGCCGCTGGCGGAGCGGGCGGGGGCGGACGCGGTGGTGGTGCCCCGGTTGATGGCGGCCGCCACGGCGCTGCAGCTGGTGCACCCCCGCCACGTGCTGGCCCTGTCCATCCTGGAGGAAGGGCAGGCGCAGGTGCTGGAGCTGCAGGTGGACGAAGGAGCCCCGGCGGCCCACCGGCCCCTGCGGGACCTGACCTTCGCGCCCGACGCGGTGGTGGGCGCGGTGGCTCGGGGCGACCAGCTTCTCATTCCCACCGGGGAGACGGTGCTGCTTCCGGGCGACCGGGTGCTGGTCATCGGCCTGGCTCGCTCCGTGGGCCGGGTGGAGGCGCTCTTCCAGGGGCGGCCGGCCCAAGGGGCAGCGGGTTCGGCTGGCCCGTCAGGCACCCGGGTACCCGCGCCGGCAGGGGGAAGCCGCTGAGCGCGTAGACCGGCAGCAGCGGCAGCAGCGGCAGCCGCGGCCGTAGGGGCACCGGGGCACCGGGGATCGCAAAAGCCCGCACGCCGCCGCTTGCACCTCCGAAGCCATGATGGGGCTGTATTCGACGCTGGAGGTCCTGGGCAGGTTGGCCCTGCTCTTGGCCCTGTGGATGGGCCTGGCGGGGATGTGGTCGCTGGGTGCGTCGCCGGCCACGGCCGCCGCCTTCGCCGGGTCTGTGGCCGTCGCGGCCGGGGCCGGGATGGCCCTCCTGGCCGCTGCCCGGTGGGCACGGCGCAGGGGAGCGGCTCCCGAGCTGGGGCCCGCCGACGCGCTGGCAGCGGTGACGCTGGGGTGGCTGCTGGCCGGTGTGTTGGGCGGGCTTCCGTACCTGCTTTCCGGGGTGCTGCCGTCGGCGGCCGACGCGTTTTTCGAGTCGGTCTCGGGGTTCACCACCACAGGGGCTACGGCGCTGGTGGAGGTGGAGCGCGTCCCTGCAGGCGTGCTGCTGTGGCGAAGCCTCACCCAATGGCTGGGCGGCATGGGGATCGTCATGCTCTTCGTCTCCATGGCCCCCAGCCTGGGGATGGGCGGGCAGCTGCTCCTGCGGGCCGAGTTCCCCAATCCGGCCCGGGAGAAGATCCGGCCCCGGGCGGCCGCCACCGCCCGGCACCTGTGGGCGCTGTACGTAGCGGTCACCGCCGCCTGCGCTGTGGCCTACCGGCTGGCGGGGCTGAACTGGTTCGATGCCATAAACCACGCCTTCACGACGCTGTCAACGGGGGGCTTTTCCACCCGCACCGCGGGGGTCTGGGAGCAGGCCGACGTGGAGTGGGTGGCGGCCGCCTTCATGTTCGTGGGGGGCACCAGTTTCGTTTTGCAGTACCGGCTGTGGTGGCTGCGGGACTGGGCGGCCCTGCGTACGGCGGCCGAGTTCTGGGCGTACCTGGCCGTGGCCCTGGGCGGTTCGGTGGTGGCGGGTCTGGCGTTGCTGGATGGGGAGGTATACAGGGAGCCCCTTGTGGCCCTGCGCAAGGCTGCCTTTCAGGTGGTCTCGCTGCTGAGCACCACCGGCTACACGTCCGCCACCTAAGACCGGTGGCCGCCGCTGGCGGCTGCGGTGCTCTTCGCCGTCATGTTCGTGGGGGGGATGACGGGCTCGACGGGCGGGGGCCCCAAGGTGTTCCGGCTGCTGGTGATGGGTAAGTTCCTGTCGGTTCAGCTCTTGCGGGTGTGGCATCCCCGTTCGGTGCCGGCGCTGCGGTTGGGAGAGCTGGTGCTCACCGAGAACCTGGCGGGCGCCGTGGCGGCGTTCCTGTTCCTGTACATGGTGCTGTGGTTCGGGGGGCTTTTGGCCATGGCCGCCGCCGGGCTGGACCTGGTCAGCGCGGCCACGGCCGCTGTGGCCTGCCTGGGAAACATCGGCCCCGGGTTCGGCAGCGTGGGGCCGGCCGGAAACTACGCGGGGATCCCGGCGGCCGGCAAGGTGGTGCTGGCGGTGCTCATGATCGCCGGCCGCCTGGAGGTGCTGGGTATCGCCGCCTTGCTGCACCCCGCCTTCTGGGCGTCCCGGGCAGCCTACCGGCGGGCGGCCCTGTCCACGGCTCGCTAGCGGTGGGCAGCGGTCAGCCCCCGTAAAACCAGCCCGTATCCCACATCTCCAGTGGGCGGGCCTGGCCGTCCCGCAAGCCTGCCTCCACCACCTCGCCCACGAAGACGGTGTGGTCCCCCCGCTTGACCCGGTCCGTCACCCGGCACTCCACCCATGCCGGCAGATCCACCAGAAGCGGGGCGCCGCTGACGGGGGCCGGTTCGAAGGCATACCCGTTGATGCGGCCGTTTTCCACCTGCGTGGGCCGGAAGAAGGCCTGCGCCACATCCTTCTGGTGCGCGGCCAGGACGTTCACCGCGAAGGCGGAGCTGGCCTCCACCAGCCCGTGCAGGCGGCTGTCTGCCTTGACGGCCACCATCACCAGCGGCGGCTGAAAGGAGCACTGGGACAGCCAGTTGACGGTGCCCGCCGCCACCTCCTGCTGGTGGCGGGCCGTCAACACGTACAGGCCGTACGTGAGCTTGCGCAGCACCTGTTTGCGAACCTCGGGGTCCACGCTCTTTCCCTCCTCAGCCGGAGCGGATCTCCTGGCGCATGAAGCTGACGTAGGCTACCCCGAAGCAGATGCACATGAGGGCGACCAGTGCCGTCACGTGAGGCCAGATGAGGAGCAGGCTCTGCCCCAGCGGAAGCGGCGCGCCCGGAACCGCCCCGATCACCTGCTCCAAAAGCAGCGGCCCCAGGGCCCGCACCTCAGGGTTCAGCAGGGTCTGCACCGCCTCGCTGTACAGCAGGGTGGGAGAGAGCCGGTTCAGGTTGTTGAGCCAGACGGTGTGGGCCAGCACCTGCTCGACGTCCTGGGGGTCGGTCACGGGGGCCACCGCGTCCGCCACCAGCCCGAACAGGAGCCCCGCGAAGATGCTGAAGAACAGCCACACCGCCAGGCTGGCCAGGGCCGAGGCCACCGTCTGGCGCAGCACCGTGGAGAACAGGATGGCCAGGGCCATCCAGAAGCCCACGTACACCACCGTGAGGGCGAAGAAGGCCGCCAGGCGCAGGAACTCCTCCAGGGTAGGCGGCACCCCCACCAGCTGCAGCCCCAGTCCCCCCACCAGCACGCCCATGGACAGGATCATGACCGTCAGGACCCACATGCCTGCCAGGAACTTCCCGTTGATGACGGCGTCCCGGTGGATGGGCTGGCTCACCAGGCGGCTCAAGGTTCCCCGGTTCCGCTCGCCGTTGATGGCATCGAACCCCAAGGCGATCCCCAGAAGCGGCCCCAGGAACCCCACGAAGAAGGTGAAGGGCGGCAGGGAGCTGCCACCGGTGGTGAACAGCCGCAAGAAGACGAAGGGGTCGTTGGTACCGGCGGAGGTGAGGGTATCCCGCAGGGTCTGCGCTGCCACGTAAACGGCCGCCAGGCCCGCCACCACCACCAGCGCCACCAGGATGGAGAACCGGTAGCCGCTGAGGTGGTCGGCCACCTCCTTCTGGAACACCGCGTCCAGGCCGGGCGAGAGCCGAATGCGCCGCTCAGCGGCGCGCAGCCCGCTGACCGCGGTGGTCGCCGTCGACGGCGCGGCCATCGCCGCCACCCCCTTCGAAGTAGATGCGGTAGATGTCATCCAGCCCGTAGGCCCGCAGGCGCAGGTGCACCGGCGCAAGCCCGGCTTCCACCAGGCGGCGGGCCAGCTCGGCCCGCACGTCCCGGGAGCAGTGCAGAAGGTACTGGGCCGGAACCTCCTTCTCCAGCCGTTCCACCTCCAGCACGCTCTCCAGCGACGAAAGCACCTTCTCGGCCCGGCCGGGGTCGCCTTCCACCGCCACCTCCACCACCAGGGGGGCAGAACCGGACAGCTGGCGGGCCAACTCGTCTACCCCCCCTTGGGCCAGAAGGCGCCCGCCCACAAAGATCCCCACCCGGTGGCAGATCTGCTGCACCTGGTGCAGCAGGTGGGAGGACAAAAGCACCGTGACCCGTTCCTCCCGGGCCAGGCGCGCGATGAGCTGCAGCACCTCCTGGACGCCCTTGGGGTCGATGCCCAGCGTGGGCTCGTCCAGGATGATCATCCGGGGCTTTTTCACCAGGACGTCGGCCAGGCCCAAGCGCTGGCGCATCCCCCGGGAGTACTCCCGCACCCGCCGGTGGGCGGCGTCGGCCAGACCCACCGTCTCCAGCAGCGAGCCGATGCGGGAGCGGGCCTCCGGCTCGTGGATGCGGTTGAGGCGGGCGGTGTACAGGAGGTTTTCGAAGCCGGTCATGTCGTCGTAGAAGCCCACGTTTTCCGGCAGGTA
>DATCLL010000271.1:0-2748 GCA_036563935.1 Limnochordales bacterium
CCATCCCGGTGACGGTGAAGGGGAAGAACTTCGAGGTAGGTTCGGCGCTGCGGGAGTATGCCCGCAAGAAGGCCGGCAAGCTGGGCCGGTACTTCCAGAGCCATGATGCGGTGCGGCTGGAGGTGGCGGTGGGGCAGTTCCGGGGGCAGTACGACGCCGAGGTCACCCTGCAGCTGGGCGGCGTGTTCATCCGGGGCGCCGCCCGGGCCGACGAACCCCAGGCGGCGGTGGACGAGGCGGTGGACCGGGCCGAGCGGCAGTTCCTGCGCTTCAAGAGCAAGGTGGACGCCCGCAACCAGCAGGCTTCCCGGGCCGAGCAGGCGGCGGCCCGCCCGGCCGGTTCCCAGGAGGAGCACGCCCCACCCGAGGGCGAGGGGCGGCTGGTGCGGGTGAAGCGCTTTGAGCTGAAGCCCATGCCGGTGGAAGAGGCCGTGGACCAGATGGAGATGCTGGGCCACGACTTCTTCCTGTTCACCAACGCCGCCACCGGCCAGGTGAACCTTCTGTACCGCCGCAAGGACGGCAACTACGGGCTTATCGAGCCGGCAAGCTGAAGCGCCCGGCAGGATGGCAAGCGGGGTCAGCCTGGTCATATTCGAGGGCGGGGCGGCGCCCTCGCCGGCGGAGCGGATGCTGGCCGGCCTGCGCCGGGCCGTGGTGCAGGACACCCTGGAGCGGGCCCGCCAGGTGGCCCTGATCGAGCGGGTGCTGGTGGTCACCGACAGCGAGGAGCTGGCCGAAGACGCCCGGGCCAGGGGGGCCGAGGTGGACCTGGATGCGGCGGCGGGGCAGTTCCACTTCGGGCGCCGCCTGGCCGAGGTGGTGCGGCGCCACCGGCTGCACCGGGTGATGTACATGAGCGGGGGCCTGGGGGCGCTGGCCACCCCGGACGACCTGCGGTGGGTGGCCAGGGAACTGGTTCGGCGTCCCAGCTGCCTCATCACCAACAACCCCTACTCCGCCGACCTGGTGGCCTTCTGCCCGGGGGAGGCCGTGGAGCGCATCGAGCCGCCGCAGCTGGACAACAGCCTGGCCATGGCGCTGTCGGCGGGAGCGGGACTTCCCCTGGTCACGCCGCCTCGCACCCTGGGCCTGCACTTCGACATCGACACCCCCGCGGAGATGCTGGTGCTGGCGGTCCACCCGGGTGCCGGCCCGCACGCCCGCCGCTACCTGCAGTCGCAGGCCCTGGACCTGGCCCGGGTGCGCCGGGTGCTGAAGGTGCTGGCCGACTGCCGGGCCGACCTGCTTTTGTTCGGCCGCATCGGGGCACCCCTGTTTCACTACCTGGACGACCGCACCCGATGCCGGCTTCGGGTGCTGTCCGAGGAGCGGGGCATGAAGGCCCTGGGCCGGGACGTCCGGGGCGAGGTGACCTCGTTGCTGGGGTACCTGTGGGAGGCAGTGGGAAGCGAGGGGCTGTTCCAGAGGCTGGCACACATGGCGCAGGGCGCGCTGGTGGACAGCCGGGTGCTGTTCGCCCACCGGCGGTGGGATGTGAGCCAGGCGGACCGGTTCCTCTCCGACCTGGGGGAGTGGGAGGAGATCGGGCATCCCGGCGTGCGGGAGTTCACCCGGGCGGCCGCGGAGGCCGGCATACCTGTCCTGCTGGGCGGTCACTCCCTGGTGAGCGGCGGCATATGGGCGCTGGTGGATGTCTACTTGCGTGGCGGGGCGACACCGGTGACGAAGGAGTGACGTGCGCTGTCTGGCTCCCCTATGGCCGACCCTCCCCTGCGGCGGCCTCAGGGGCCGGCCCGGCCTGGCCGGCCTGCGGGCGGACAGGGACAGGGGCGCAGGGAAGGCCCTCGCGGGTCGGCAGCCTCACCCCCTGCGCAGGCCATCGAAGAGCTGGTGGCCACCGTGCGGGGCGTGGCCGGCTGCCGTGTGGTGACCGACGCCTCCGGCAACCTCACGGAACTTCACGTGGTGAGCACCGGGCAGCGGCCGCCCAAGTTCCTGGTGCGGGACATCCAGACCGTGCTTCTGGTGCGGCTGAACTACTCCATCCCGCACCGCCGTATCAGCGTGGCGCTGCTGCGCGACGCTGGGAGGGTGGAGGAAGCGGCCATGCAACAGACCCCGGGGTTGCCTGCGGCAGGGCCGGCCCCGGCGCAAGCCACCGGGACCGAAGCGGCGGCGGGTGCGCAGGCGGGCGGGGCGGCGCGGGCAGGGCCGCCGGCGCAGCCGGCACGGCCCGAGCGGCCCGGGGAACAGCCGGCCGTCCTGCAGCTGGAACGGGTGACGCTGCGCTACGAGGGCAGCCAGGTACGGGCTGAGGTGGAGCTTACCAGCCTGGGCCAGCCACGCTGGGCGTCTCTGGCGGGCCCGGACGAAGGGATGGCGGCGGCCCTGCTGGGCGCCCGGACGGTGCTGGCGGCGCTTGCGGGCGACCCCGCCTGGGAGGGCGTATACCTGCAGTGGGTGGACCTGGCGGGGGTGTCGGCCGCCCCTGTGGTGGTGGTGAGCGTGGCCCGGACCGTGGCGGCCTCCGCCGAGGGAGGGCCGACCACGTGGGAATGTGTGGCAGCCAGGCCGGAGCGGGGCAACGTGACCCTGGCGGCGGCAGCGGCCACGGCAGAGGCGCTGGTGAAGCTTTTGTCCCTGGCCAGGGGGGCGGTATAATAGCGGCGGCCTTTGGATAGTGGGGCGGTACGTATGCCGTTGCTGGCGGCCGTCCGAAAGCTGCTGGACCCCAACGAGCGGGAGATCCGGCGCCTGCGGGCGGTGGTGGAGCGGGTCAACGCG
>DATCLL010000272.1:0-6786 GCA_036563935.1 Limnochordales bacterium
TCCCAGGGCCACATAGACCGCCATTCTCACCAGGGCCTGCCGTGGCGGCAGCACCAGGCCTGTCAGCAGAACGCCCAGCACCTGCAGCGTCACAGGCACCGGCGTCCCCGGAAGGGGTATGGCCACCTGAGCCAGCACGGCGGTGACCGCGGCCATCACGGCGGCCTGCGCCACCGGCCGCGCTCCTGCCGCCGGTCGGCTTGCCTTTTCCGGAGCGTCCTGGCTGTGCGGATACACCCGCTATCCCTCCTCTGTGGCGCTGCCTGCGCCCGGACGCAGCGACACGTCCCCCGCGGTCACCGTGGTCAGGCGGCCGTCCGGCCCTTCCAGCACCAGAGCGCCGGTGGCGGGGTCCAGCCCCCGCAGGCGGCCGTGTACGCAGTACCGGTCCATCTGCACGCTCACCGCCTGCCCTTTCCAGGCCAGGCAGCGTTCCAGCTCCCCCACCACCGCCTCGGGTGTGCGGTGCAGCGCGTCGTAAAGCTGTTCCAGCTCCCACAGCACCGCTGCCAGCACCTGCGCCCGGCTCGCGCTGCACCCGAACCGGGCCAACCCCACCGGCACGGGCCTGTCCGGCTCCCACCGGCCGCCCGGGGGCGACACGTCCTGCATGTTGATGCCGATGCCCGCCACCGCATGGCGGATGCGCTCGTGGTCGCCTTCCAGCTCCACCAGCACCCCGGCCAGCTTGCCGCCCTCGCCCGCCAGCACGTCGTTGGGCCACTTCAGCTGAAGGGGCGCTGCCGGTGCGAGGCTGCTTGCCGCCCTGAGCACCGCCAGCCCCGCCGCCATGGCCAGAAGGCCGGCCCGGCTGGGGCAGACCTGCGGACGCAGCACCACGGAGAACCACAGCCCTCCGGGCGGCGAAAGCCACTCCCGTCCCCGCCGGCCTCGCCCCCGTAGCTGGCGGTCGGCCACCACCACCGTCCCCTCCGGTGCACCCTGCAGGGCCAGCCGGCGGGCCTCGTCGTTGGTGGAACCCACCTCGAAGAGGTAGGTGAGCGGGCAGCCGAACCGCCCCCGGCGCACCAGCTCCACCTCCCAGGGGAAGGGGATGTCGGGGATCTCCAGCAGCCGGTAGCCCCGCCGGGGAGAACCCTCCAGCCGGTAGCCCAGCTGCCGCAGCTGTTCGATCCCCTTCCACACCGCGGTGCGGCTTCGGCCCAGGGCCCGGGCCAGGGCCTGCCCGGAGACCGCCTGCTCCCGGGAAAAGGCCCGCCGCAGGGCCACCAGGTGGGCGTGGGAGGAGGTGTGGAAGGCACGGGGCAGGCTTGAGGCGAAGTCTGGTGCCCCGTGGGCCGCCGTGGGGCGGCGGCTCCCGCCTGCAGGCCTGGGGCCCGCAGGGTCTGCATGGAGGCTGCCGCTGCGCTGAAGGCTCATATGCTGAGGGTATGGCAGGTGAGGGGGATTGTCAACGGACAAGCTCGCACCGGTTGACATCCTCGCCGCAGCTTCGGGCCAGCACCCCAGGCCCCTGGGCTCGGGCCGCACCGAGGGCCCGCCCGTGCGGGCCTGGGTGGAGGTGGACCTGCAGGCGGTGCGCCACAACGTCCGGGTGCTGCAGGGCCTGGCCGCGCCGGCACGCCTCATCGCGGTGGTAAAGGCCGACGCATACGGGCACGGGGCGGTGGCCGTCTCCCGGGCGGCCCTGGAGGCGGGCGCAGCCATGCTGGCGGTGGCTTCCGTGGACGAGGCGGTCCAGCTGCGGCAGGCGGGCATCGCCGCCCCCATCCTGGTGCTGGGAGTGGGGGCCGCCGCGCCGCCGGAGGCCTTTCCCCGCTGGCAGCTGACGGCCACGGTGACGGAGCCCGAGCAGGTGGGCCCCCTGGCCGCCGCCGCGCGCCGGGCCGGGCGGCGGGTGGCGGTGCACGTGGAGGTGGAGACGGGCATGGGGCGCATGGGCGTCCTGCCCGAGCGCCTGGCCGACCTGGCCTCGCGGGTGGCCGCCGAGCCGAACCTGGAGCTGGAAGGCGTCTACAGCCACCTGGCCACCGCCGATGAGCCCGACCTGTCGGGAGCTTACCGGCAGGCGGCGTGCTTCCGGGAGGCCCTGGGGGAACTGGAGCGCCGGGGGCTGACGGTGCCGGTGCGCCACCTGCTGAACACGGCCGGCCTTCTGGCCATGCCCGAATGGCGCCTGGAGATGGTGCGCATCGGCCTGGGGCTGTACGGCCTGGCGCCGGCCGCCCACCTGCAGGGGAAGGCGGCGCTGCGTCCGGCCCTGCGGCTTCTGGCCCGGGTGCTGGAGGTGCGGCGGCTGCCTGCGGGCAGCCCCATCAGCTACGGCCACACCTACGTCACCGGCCGCGCCACCACCATCGCCACCCTGGGGGTGGGCTACGCGGACGGCTTCACCCGGCGGCTGTCGGGCAGGGCCCGGGCCGTGGTGGGGGGCCGGCTGTACCCGGTGGTGGGGCGCATCTGCATGGACCTGTGCATGCTGGACGTGGGCGACGACCCGGTGCGGGTGGGCGACGTAGCCTGTCTGGTCGGTCCGGGAGAGCAGGGCGAGATGACCCTGGATGAAGCGGCGGCTCTTACGGGCACCATTTCGTACGAGATCATGACACAACTCGGCGCCCGCCTGCCCAGGGTGTACCGGGAACCGGCTTGAGCCTGGCGCCCCTTGCCGCGGCTGCGGCACCGGGCGTATGGTGTAGGCAGAGCCCGTTGGCGGACCCTGGACCCGTGCGGGCCGAGCCGAGGGACGAGCGGAGGTGCAAGGCCATGCCCGCCCTGCAAAGCTCCGTCGCGGTGTACCCCATCGGGGTGGTCCAGCGGCTCACCGGCCTTTCGGCGCGCCAGATCCGCTACTACGAGAAGGAGGGCCTCCTGCGGCCCAGCCGCACCCGGGGCAACCGGCGGCTGTACTCCCTGGCGGACGTGGAACGTCTGCGTCAGGTGAAGGTGCTGCTGGAGCAGGGTCTCAACCTGGAGGGGGTTCGGGCATACCTGGCGGCCCAGGAGGGGCAGGCGCCGGGCGAGGGTCTGCCCCTGCCGGGGCCGGCGTCGGTGCGGGCCGCCGGTCGGGCCGGCCGGCGTGGAGCTGCCCCGCGCCAGGCGGAAGAGCCTGCCCCACCGCCACCGCCTCCGTCCGGGTTGGGGCCGGGGGACGGAGCCCCCGGGCAGGCGGCGGCTGCAGGGCCTGGCCCGGACACGCAGGCCCCCCCGTCTCCCATGGTCCCGCAGGAGCCGCAGCCGGCGGTGTACGAGGCTGCGCCCCGGCCCGAGGAGCACCATCCTGGCATTTTCCGGCAGGCCAGGGGGCGGCGGCTCTCCTCCCTGTTTCCCGTGGACCAGCAGGCCGAGCTGATGCGCTGGCTGCAGGCCGAGCGGCGGGGCGACTGAGGGGGCGGCGGCCTGGCAGTGCTGCTGCACCGGCGGCGCCGGGGCCGCCGGGTTGTCCGCGCGCCCGCGGGGCAGGTCGCGGCCCGGCGGGCGGAAAGGATCCCGGCTGCGGGCGGCGTAGTCTGGCCCATCGTGAACACTGACACGCACCCCGGCCACGGCCGGTGCAGGAAGGGATCGGCGCCGCATCATGGACCGCGAGCTGGACCAGCAGACCGTACACAGGGTGTTACAGCGGGCCCGGGAAGACCAGGTGGAGTTCGTGCGGCTTCAGTTCACCGACATCCTGGGCATCGTCAAGAACGTCACCATCCCCATCCGCCAGCTGGAGAAGGCCCTGACCGACGGGATGATGTTCGACGGCTCCTCCATCGAGGGGTTCACCCGCATCGAGGAGTCGGACATGCTCCTGCGGCCGGATCCCAGCACGTACTGCGTGTTCCCCTCCGTCCAGGGAGAGCGGCCGGCCGCCCGGTTCATCTGCGACATCTACCGGCCGGACGGGCAGCCCTTTGAGGGCGACCCCCGCTGGGTGCTGCGCCGGGTTCTGGAAGAGGCGGCGGAGATGGGCTTCCAGGTGATGCTGGGCCCTGAGTGCGAGTTCTTCCTGTTCCGCCGGGACGAGCAGGGACGGCCTACCACCCGCACCCACGACCAGGCCGGCTATTTTGACATGGCGCCCACGGACCTGGGGGAGCTGGCCCGAAGGGACATCGTGCTGGCCCTGGAGGCCATGGGGTTCGAGGTGGAGGCCGCCCACCACGAGGTGGCGCCGGGTCAGCACGAGATCGACTTCCGCTATGACGACGCCCTGGTGACCGCGGACCGGGTGGCCACGTTGAAGGTGGTGACCCGGGCGGTGGCCCTGCGGCACGGGCTGCATGCCACCTTCATGCCCAAGCCCATCTTCGGGGTCGCCGGCAACGGCATGCACACCCACATCTCGCTGTTTCGGGACGGCAAGAACGCCTTCTACGACCCCACCGGGCCCTTTGAGCTCAGCGACGTGGCGCTGCACTTCGTGGCGGGGCTGCTGCACCACGCGCGGGCCTTCACCGCCATCACCAACCCGCTGGTCAACTCCTACAAGCGCCTGGTGCCGGGCTACGAGGCCCCGGTGTACATCTCGTGGTCGGCTCAGAACCGCAGCGCCCTGGTTCGGGTGCCGGCGGCCCGGGGCTCGGGCACCCGGGTGGAACTGCGCAGCCCCGACCCTGCCTGCAACCCGTACCTGGCCTTCGCGGTCATCATCGCCGCCGGCCTGGACGGCATCCGGCGCAGGCTGTCGCCGCCCGAGTCCCAGAACAAGAACATCTACCACATGACCGCCGAGGAGCGGGAGCGGGCGGGCATCCGCAGCCTGCCGGGTTCCCTGCAGGAGGCGTGTCACGAGCTGATGCGAAACGAGCTCATGGCCCGGGCGCTGGGCCCCCACGTCTTCCAGCGCTTCGTGGAGGCCAAGCGCATCGAGTGGGAGGTCTACGCCACGCAAGTGCACCAGTGGGAGATCGATCAGTACCTTGACACCTTCTGATGTGCCGACGTCGGATGTGCCGGCGCAGCCGCCCGCCGGGGCCGGGGAGCCCCTCACCCACCTGGACGCCAGGGGCCAGGCCCGCATGGTGGACGTTTCGCCCAAGCCGGCCACCCTGCGGGAGGCGGTGGCCGAGGGCGCCGTCTACATGCGGCCCGAGACCCTTCAGGCCATCGTGGCCGGGGGCGTGCCCAAAGGGGACGTGCTGGCCGCAGCCCGCATCGCCGGCATCCAGGCGGCCAAGCGCACCTGGGAGCTCATCCCCCTGTGCCACCCCATCCCGCTTCAAGCGGTGCAGGTGGAGCTGGAGCCGGACCCGCAGGCGTCGTGCGTGCGCATCACCGCGACGGTGAGGGCGGTGTGGGTCACCGGGGTGGAGATGGAGGCCCTGGCGGCCGTTTGTGTGGCGGCGCTGACCGTGTATGATATGGGAAAGGCCCTGGACCGGGGGATGCGCATCGGCGACATCCAGCTGGTGCGCAAGGCAGGGGGGCGTTCGGGAACGTGGGAGCGGCGCGCGGGCAGCTAGCCCCGGCGCCGGCGGGCCCGCTGGAACAGGACATCCAGGAGGTGCTCCTGGACGCCGAGACGCTGGGCCGGCGGGTGGCCGAACTGGGGCAGGCCATCTCCCGTGACTATCGGGGCCTGGAGCCGGTGCTGGTGGGGATCCTCAAGGGCGGGTTCTTGTTCCTGGCGGACCTGCTGCGGCACATCACGGTCCCGGTGACGGTGGACTTCATGGCCATCTCCAGCTACGGGGCGGGAACCAGAAGCAGCGGCGTCGTGCGCATCCTCAAAGACCTGGACCAGTCCGTGGAGGGGCGCCACGTGCTGGTGGTGGAAGACATCGTGGATACCGGCCTTACCCTGCGATACCTGCTGGACAACCTGGCCTCCCGCAGGCCGGCCAGCGTGCGGGCCTGCGTCCTGCTGGACAAGCACACCCGCCGCGAGGTGGAGGTTCCCCTGGCCTACGTGGGCTTTTCCATTCCGGACCGCTTCGTGGTGGGCTACGGGTTGGACTTCGCGGAGCGCTACCGCAACCTTCCCTTCGTGGGCGTCTTGAAGCCCCACATCCTGGACGGGGCCGCCCCCGACCCGCAGGCGGGGGCAGGAGGCCAGGGCGGCCGCGGGCGGTCGTGAGCGTGGATTCCCCGTCGGAGCGTACGGTCATTGCCGTGGACCCGGCCCGGGCCGTTCAGGGAGACCGGGTGCGGGTGGTGGACCTGGGAGGGCAGTACGCGCTGCTGCTGGCCCGCCGGATCCGGGAGCTGGGCGTGTACGCGGAGGTGGTGGGGCCCGAGGCCACGGCCCGGGACCTGGTGGAGGGCGGGCGGGTGCGGGCCCTGGTGCTGTCCGGCGGGCCGGCCAGCGTGTACGAGCCGGGCGCGCCCGGGGTGGACCCCCGGGTGTACCAGCTGGGAATCCCGGTGCTGGGTGTCTGCTACGGCATGCAGCTCATGGCCCGGGACCTGGGAGGCCGGGTGCGCCGGGGTGAGCGCCACGAGTTCGGCCGCACGCCCATCCAGGTCGTGGGCCCAAGCCGCCTGCTACGGGGGATCCCGCCGGAGCAGCTCGTCTCGTGGATGAGCCATGCGGACGTGGTGGACGAGCCGCCGCCGGGCTTTTCCGTGACGGCCAGCACCGCCTCCACGCCCGTGGCGGCCATGGAGGACCACCAGCGGCGGCTGTTCGGGGTGCAGTTCCACCCGGAGGTGGCCCACACGGCCTTCGGAAGGGAGCTTCTGCGCCGGTTCTTGTTCGACGTGGCGGGCCTGCGGCCGGGGTGGACGGTGCGCTCCTTTGCGGAGCTGGCCGTGGACCAGCTGCGGGAGCAGCTGGGGCAGGGAGTGGCGGTGGTGGCGGTGAGCGGCGGGGTCGACTCCACCACCGCGGCCCTCCTG
>DATCLL010000273.1:0-10183 GCA_036563935.1 Limnochordales bacterium
TGCAGCTCCCCGGCCACCAGCACCGAGGCGGCCTCCACATCGGCCACCACCCGGCCCGTCTGCCCGACGATCAATTCGGCGGAGGTTCGCACGAACCCCTCAAGGCACCCATCCACCCGCACCGAGCCGGAGCTGCGCAGCTCCCCGCGAAACTCCGCGCCTCGCCCAAGAACCGTCTCCACCGGACCTCCCGGGCCCGCTTTCGGGTGGCGGCGCCAGGCGGCTGCCCATCGCACGGGTGAAACACCTCCCGGGAAAGGGATTGGGAGCGCCCCGGGCACCCGCAGGGGGAAGCCCGCGCTACGGCAGGAAGGGGAGAGGGTCCACCGGGCGCCCCTCCCGGTGCACCTCGTAGTGGACGTGGGGGCCCGTGGACAGGCCCGTGCTGCCCACCATGCCCAACACCTCTCCCCGGGCCACCCACTGGCCGGGCCGCACCCGGATGCGGGAGAGGTGCGCGTAGAGGGTGCGCAGGCCGTAGCCGTGGTCCACCACCACGGTGAGGCCGTAACTGCCCAGCCGCCCGGCCAGGGTGACCACGCCCTGGGCCGTCGCCACCACCGGTGCGCCCATGGCGGCGGCCACGTCGACCCCCCAGTGGAACTCGTACTGCCCGGTAACCGGGTGGCGTCGCGGCCCGAAGAGGGAGCTGAGCCAGCCCGCCGCCGGCCAGATGGCCGGTGTGCGGGCCTGGCGGTCCAGGAAGCGGGCCACCCGCTGGCGCAGCTCGGCCAGCTCCCGGCGCTGGCGTTCCAGTTCCGCCTCCACGGCCACAAGGCGCGTGCGCAGGCGCGCCGTGGACGCAGGCGGCGAAGGCGGCGCCAGGCGTGGTGCCGGGAAGAGCCCCGGGCCCGGCGTCGCGGGGCTTACCGGGCCTCCGGAAGGCAGGCCGGCCGTCCGCCCCGCGGGGGCTGCGGCCAGGGCCCGGCGCAGGTCGGAGTTGGCGGCGGCGAGGCGCTGCAGCTGCTGTTCCAGGGCCTCCAGGCGGGCCGCCAGGCTGCGCATCTCCTGGTCACTGGCGGCCAGCTGCAGGGAAAGCTGGCGGTACTCCTCCTGGCGGCGCGCCAGCTGCAGCTGTAGCTCCTTGTGCCGGGAGAGGGCCGCCCAGTAGGTGCGCCCCAGGGCGGGTAGGGCAAGGACGGCCAGGAGCGCGAGGAGGCTCAGGGCGCGCCAGACGGCACGGGGCAGGCGAACCGCCCGGACGGTCTCCGCCCCGTGGGGGATCCACGCGAGGGTGACGAATGGCGCAGGCGGCTTGCCCTTCATGGAGCAGCGGGTCCGAAGGCCCCGGTCCCCCCGGCGCAGCAGCCATTCGCCAGAAAGCCTGCCTGTCCCTCCCGGGGCCACCTGGCGCTAGCCGCGGCCTTCGCCGGGGGGCAGGAACGCTGCCGCCCGGGGAGGGAGCGTGCATGGGCGGCTGTGTTCCACGTGGAACAGTGGGGAACGGCAGGAGAATGCCCCGCAGTTTCTCGACGGGCGCGACCTCCTGGCGCCTGCCTGCGCCCGGCCGTTCCTCATGCCTCCTGCAGGTTGCCGTCCCTGTCCAGCCGTGCGAACAGCTCCAGCAGGCGCCACAGGTCTTCGTCGCCGTAGAACGCGATCTCGATCCGCCCACCCTTGCGCCCCTGGCGGATGGTCACCCGGGTGCCCAGCACCCGTTCCAGGGATGCCTCCACCTGGGCCCACGGGCGCCCTGCGCCCGCCGTGGGCTCCTGCTGCGCCTGCCCCTTTTCCGTCAGCTGGCGCACCAGCTCCTCCGTCTGGCGCACCGAAAGCCCCCGTTCGGCCACCCGCTGCGCCAGCCGCACCCGCTGCGGCCCGGGCGGCAGGCCCAGCAAGGCCTTGCCGTGGCCCGCCGTGAGCCGCCCCTCCTCCAGCAGCCTGCGCACCGGCTCTTCCAGCTCCAGCAGCCGCAGGCTGTTGGCGATGGTGGGCCGGGCCCGCCCCAGAAACTCGGCCACCTGCTCCTGGCTCATGCCGAACTCCTGGATGAGCCGCCGGTAGGCCTCCGCCTCCTCCAGGGGGTTGAGGTCCTCCCTCTGGAGGTTTTCCACCAGGGCCATCTGCACCATTTCCCGGTCGCTCACCCGGCGCACCACCACGGGCACCGCGCTCAAGCCCGCCAGCTGCGCGGCCCGCCAGCGCCGCTCCCCGATGACCAGCTGGTAGCGGGGCCCGCCCTCCCGGCCGGAGGGGCGCACCACCAGCGGTTCCAGGATGCCGTGGGCGCGGATGGACTGGGCGAGGCTCTCCAGCGTCTCCTGGGGGAAGTTCCGCCGGGGCTGGAAGGGGTTGGGCTCGATGTCCCCCAGGGCGGCCTGCACCACCCCCTCCCGGCCCTCAGCCGGCTGGGACTCCGTCTCCCCGATGAGTGCCCGCAAGCCGCGCCCCAGCGCCTGGCGGCTCACCCTCCATCACCTCCGCTGCCAGCTCCCGGTAGGCCTGGGCCCCCTTGCAGGTGTCGTCGTACAAGACGATGGGCAGGCCGTGGCTGGGCGCCTCCGTGAGGCGCACGTTGCGGGGGATGACGGTGCGGAACACCCGCACCCGGCCCGAAAAGAAGGACCGCACGTCCTCGGCCACCTGCTGCGACAGGTTGGTTCTGCCGTCGTACATGGTGAGCAGCACGCCGTCGATGGCCAGGCCGGGGTTCAGGTGCTCCCGCACCATCTCGATGGTGCGCATGAGCTGGCTCAGGCCCTCCAGGGCGTAGAACTCGCACTGGATGGGCACCAGCACCCCGTCCGCCGCCGCCATGGCGTTGAGGGTGAGCAGCCCCAGGGAGGGCGGCGAGTCCACCACCACGTAGTCGTACTGCTCCCGCACGTCCTCCAGGGCCCGCCGCAGCCGGAACTCCCGGGACAGCGCCCCCACCAGCTCCACCTCGGCTCCCGCCAGCTCGATGGTGGCCGGCGCGACCGCCAGGCCCTCCAGCACCGTGGGGCGCACCACCGAGGCCAGCGGCCGGGAACCCACCATGACGTCGTACATGCACCCGTCCAGCTCCCGCTTGTTGACCCCCACCCCGGTGGTGGCGTTGCCCTGAGGGTCCACGTCCACCAGCAGCACCCTGCGCCCCGCCACCGCCAGGTAGGCGGACAGGTTCACCGCCGTGGTGCTCTTGCCCACCCCGCCTTTTTGGTTCACCACCGCCAGCGTCCTGGCCACGGGCTTGCCTCACCGCCCCCGTTCCGCCGGCCGCCCCTGGCGGCCCAGCCTCACCACGAACGTCCAGCCCTGGGCGTCCTCTTGCTCCTCCAGCTCCACCGAGAACCCCGCCTGCCGGGCCTTGCGCACCACCTGGCGCAGCCCGTTGACGAAGATGCGGGCGTCCCCGTAGCCCCCCCGAACCCGCCTTCGGGGCCTTCCCCGCAGAAGCTGCTCCACCAGGCGCTCGCCGTCGCTGGCCGACATCCCCCTTTGCGCCATGCGCCGCGCCGCCTCGGCCTGCAGCGCGGGATCTTCCAGGCGCAGCAAGGCCCGCGCCTGGCGTTCGCCCAGGCCCGACTCGGCCACGATGCGGCGCACTTCCGGGCTCAGGCGCAGCAGGCGCAGCTTGTTGGCGATGGCGGACTGGCTGCGGCCCAGCCGGCGGGCCAGCTCCTCCTGGGTCAGGCCGAACTCCTCGATGAGGCGGCGGTACCCTTCCGCCTCCTCGAAGAAGTGCAGGTCGGCCCGCTGGATGTTCTCCAGCAGGCCCACCTCCAGGGCCCGGCGGTCGTCGGCCTCGTACACCAGGGCCGGAACCCGCTCAAGCCCCGCCAGCTGCGCCGCCCGCCAGCGCCTCTCCCCCGCCAAAAGCTCGTAGCCGTCCCCGGCTGCCCGCACCAGCAGGGGCTGCAGCACCCCGTGCTCCCGGATGGACTGGGCCAGCTCCTCCAGCTCGGCGGGATCCAGGTGCCGGCGCGGCTGAAGCGCCCCCGGCCGGATGCGGCCCACCTCGATCCACTGCACCTGCCCGGCCTCGCCGGGCAGCCCATCGCTCGGCCCGGCAGGCAGGCCGGCCTCCGGCACCGAAGAGGCGCGCCGCTGTGCCCCGCCTGGCCCGCCTGCGGGGCTGCCCGTGCCGGTACCTGCCCCGGCCGCCACGCCGGGCCCGCTCCCGCTGGCCTCCCTGCCAGCTCCCCTGGCCCGCAACAGGTCCGCGAGCTTCACCGGCCCACCTCCCCGCCGGCCCCGCCCGGGGCCCGGCCCCGCGACCCGGGGCCGGGATGCCGTTGGCCTCCTTCTGCAGGAGCCGGCGGGCCTCCTGTCAGCCTCTCACGGCCGGCCCCACCGCCCGGGCCGGCGGGGCCAGGCGGCCGGCAAGGGGCCCCGGCGCTGCCACACCAGGATCACCCGCTTCAGCCCGCCCGGGAGGACCAGCTCCAGCCGCTCCGCCAGCTCCAGGCCGCCCCGCTGCGCGTGGGCCAGCCCCTGCTCCCACTCGGCCTGCACCCCCGGGCCCTTCATCACCACCACGTATCCCCCGGGCTGCGCGAAGGGCGCCCCCAGCTCCAGGGAGACGGCCAGGCTCCCCACAGCCCGCAGAAAGACCCAGCGGGCCTGCTCGCGCCAGTGGGGCTGATGACCCAGGACCTCGGCTCTCTCCTCCACCACCTGCACGTTGGACAGGCCCAGGGCCTGCGCCACCTGGCGCAGGAACGACGCCTTCTTGCGCACCGACTCCACCAGGCCCACGCAAAGGAGCGGCCGCACCACCGCCACGGGAATCCCCGGGAACCCCGCTCCGCTGCCCACGTCCACCGCCCTGCCTTGCTGCTGCGCCGGCACCAACCGGGCCACCGTGAGGGAGTCCAGGTGGTGCTTGACCCAGATCTCCTCCCTGCCGCGGATGGCCGTGAGATTCACCCGCCGGGAGGCCTCCTGCAGCAGGTCCGTGAAGCGCGCCAGCGTGCGGGCCTGCTCCTGGCTGACCGCCACGCCCAGCGCCGCCGCCTCCCGGCGCAGCCACTCCACTTCCCCCTCCCCGCCGGCCTCGCCGCCCATGCCCCATCCCCCCGCAAACGAGCGGGGGCGGTTTGATCCCGCCCCCTGCCTCCGAACCTTCCGTGTTGGGCCAGCCCGGCCCGTGCCGGGCCGGGCCGGACGACAGTCGGCGCCTGCGTTCCGCGCCGCCCGGCCGCTGCCTCAGCCCCCGCCCCGGGAGCCTGCACCCGGGCGGCGCCGGCGAGGCGGGCCGGCCGGGGGCGCCTGCTGCGCCCCTTCCGGGTGGCGGGGATGCACCACGACCCGGCGGTTGGGTTCCTCTCCCTCGGAGCGGGTGGTCACCGCCGGGTCGTCCCGCAGCGCCAGGTGGATGACCCGCCGCTCCAGCGGGTTCATGGGTTCCAGGGAGACGCTTTTGCCCGTGCGGCGCACCTGCCTGGCCACCCGCTGGGCCAGCGCCCGCAGCGCCGCCTCTCGCCGGCGCCGGTAGTCGCCGGCGTCCACCACGAACCGCACCCACGGGCCTTCCCCGTGGCGGTTGGCCGCCAGGTTCACCAGGTACTGCACCGCATCCAGCGTGTCGCCGTGGCGGCCGATGAGGCGGGCCGGCTCCTGGGTGACCACGTTGAGCAGGTACAGGTCTGCCTCCACCCGGCGAGTCTCCACGTGCCCGCCTGGCCCCATGCGGCGCACCAGCTCCCGCAGGAACTCCTTGCCCCGCTCCACCTTCCGCCGGATGGCCTCCAGGGCTGCCGCATCCAGCTGGGCCGCCTGCGCCGCGCCCTCTCCGGCCACCGGCTGGCCCGCCCGCGCCTCGCCCTCCGCAGCGGCTGCCCGGGCCCCGGCAGGCGCCACGTCCTCCTCCTCGCCGGGCCCCCCGCCCTGCTGCCCCGGGCCGGGCGCGGCTTCGCCCTCGCCCCGGCTCTCCGACCCGTCCCGCACCGTCACCCGGATGCGGGCCAGCTTACCCCCGATCCAACCCCACAGGCCCCGGTTGGGCTCGTCCAGCACCTCCACGTCCACCCGGTCCCGTCCGACTCCCAGCTCGTCCAGGGCCGCCTGCAAGGCCTCCTCCACCGTACGGCCGCTTTTCTCCACCCAGCGAGGGCTGCTCATCGCGTCCGCACGCCTCCTTCGGACACCGCCAGCTGGCGCTGGAAGAACCACATCTGCGCCAGGCTGAAGAGGTTGCTGACCACCCAGTACAGCCCCAGCCCCGCCGGCAGGGTGTAGGTGATGAACCCCGTCACCGCCGCCATGATGTACATGGTCTGCGCCTGGCGGCTGTCCACCAGGGTGGGCTTCATGGACAGGTACGTGGTGACGGCCGCCAGCAGGGGAAGGAGGAAGAAGCGGTCCTGGCCCCCCAGGTCCCAGATGAGGAACGCGGTCCCCTGGGGCAAGCGGGTGAGGGCCCGGTACAGCCCCACCAGCACGGGGAACTGGATGAGCAGCGGAAGGCAGCCGCTGAACGGGTTCACCCGGTTCTCCCGGTACAGCTCCAGAAGCCTGCGCTGCAGTTCCTGGGGGCGGTCCTTGTAGCGGCGCTGCAGCTCTTCCACCCGGGGCTGAAGCTTCTTCTGCGCCTGCAACGCCCGGAACTGGCTGAAGCCCAGGGGCGCCAGCACCAGCCGCACCAGCACCGTCAGCAGGATGACCGCGACGCCGTAGTTGCCCGTGAACTCCCTCAGCCGCTCCAGAACCCACCAGAGGGCATCGGTGACCTGTTGCAACGCCTCCGACCTGCCTCTCCGCCTCCCAGGCCCTCACGGAACCGGGTCGAACCCGCCAGGGTGCCACGGGTGGCAGCGGGCCAGGCGCCGGACCGCCATCCAGCCCCCCCGCAGCACCCCGTACCGGCCAACGGCCTGCTGCGCGTAGACCGAGCAGGTGGGGACGAAACGGCACCGCGGGCCGAGCCACGGCGAGATGCCCCGCCGGTAGACCTCGATGATCCCCACCACGCCCGCCCGGGCCCACCGGCTCAGCGCTTCTGGGATTCCGGCCCCTCCGCCCACGCCCCTGCCCTCCGCAGCGCCTCCCTCAGGTGCGCCCGCAGCTCCTGGAAGCTCCACCCCAGCGCCTCGGGCCCGGCCGAGACCAGCAGGTCGACGCCGGGAACAATTCCCGCCAGCTCGGCCCGCACTGCCTCCCGCAGGCGCCGGCGCAGACGGTTGCGCACCACCGCCCCGCCCACCCGGCGGCTGACGGCCAGCGCCAGGCGCACGGCCGTGCCCTGGGAGCGCAGCGCGCGCAGGCGCAGCCCTGCAGCCTGGCCCACGCGGCCGCGCCGCAGAACGCGCCCTATCTCCCCCTTGCGCCGCAGCCTGTGCAGGCGAAGGCGAGAGCCTATCGGACGGTCAGCCGGTAGCGACCCTTCAGGCGCCTGCGCTTGAGAACCCTCCGGCCGCCAGGGGTGGCCATGCGCCGGCGAAAGCCGTGCACCCGGCGCCGCCACCGCCGCTTGGGCTGATAGGTGCGCTTCACCGCCGTCGCCCCTTAACACAAGCCGACGGCCGAAGCGTGGAGCCGGCCGTCGAACGATCTCGGGTAGCTGGCCTTGAAAAGCAGCAGGTTCGATTATAGAGCCCCCTTTTTTCCGGCGTCAACGCCTGCTCCCGGGTAGGGATGGTCCGCGCCCACCTTGCTGCCCCTGCTCCCGCTCCCTTACACTCACCTCCGCCGGCCCGGGTGCCGCCCGCTTATCCACAAACTGTGGACAACCCTGTGGAAAACCTGCGCGCCCCGGGCCCTGGGGCAAGGGGGATGCCGGTGCCCGCGTTTGTGGACAGCCTCTCCGTCTCCACAGGCCGGGGCCCGGCCGGCCTGCTGCTGCCGGCCGCACCGCAAGGCTTTCGGTCCGCTGCCGCCCGCCGGGGGCGCCTTGCCAGGCGGGCTGGCCGCACCCGACTTCATACCCAGGCCCCTGTGGATAACCTGCGCGAAATGTGGAAAGTTCTCCTCTCGGCCTTTTCGGGCCCGTGGCTTTCCGCACCTTTTCCGACTTTCCACACGAGGTCCCGGCAGCCCGTCCCGTCTCGGGCCGCTTGAGGTGAAAGGATGGAAACGCCCGTACGAGGCTCCTCGGTAGTTCCGTTCCCCTCCGCGCACCAGGGCGCGGCGGCAGCGGCCGCCAGCGTAACCCCTTTTTCCCCCGCCACCGGGTCGCTGGCCGCTGCGGCAGAACCGGCCCTGTCGGTGCGGCTGGCCGTCTACGAAAGCGATCGGTCCCACCCGGCCGTCTACGACGTGAGCGCCACCGACCCGGCCGCGCTGCTGGCCGAGCTGGCCTCCCGAACGGTGTGGTGGTTGTCCCGCCGGGCAAGCCCCCTTCCCCGGGAGGCGGTGCTGGCCGTTGTGGAAAACCTGGTGCACGCCCACTTCCAGGCGGCCACCGTGGCCATCCTGGCCGACGGCAGCGTGCAGGTGTGCGACCGCGGCCCGGGGATCCCCGACAAGGAGCGGGCGCTGCGGCCGGGCTTCAGCACGGCCACCCCCGAGATGCGCCGCTACATCCGGGGCGTGGGATCGGGGCTTCCGGTGGCCTGCCGGCTGCTGGAGTCGGTGGGCGGCCGCTTGCAGCTGGACGACAACCTGGCCGGCGGCACGGTGGTCACCCTCTGGACGCCGGCTGCGGCCGGGGCCCGCCTTCGCGGCGCGGCCAGGCCCGTGCCCGGCCCGGCTCGGGCAGGCGGGCCTCCGCCCCCCGCGCCGGCGCCTGCCCAGGGGGAGGCCCCGGCCCGGGCGCCCGCCCAGCAGCCGCTGTTCACGGCCTCTGCGGGTGCGCCGCGCCTTTCGGCGCGCCAGCTGCGGATCGTGGAGTTCCTGGCCCGCAACGGGCCTGCGGGGCCCAGCCAGGTGGCCAGGGCGTTGGGGCTGAGCCTGACCACGGCGTTCCGGGAGCTGACGGCGCTGGAGGGGGCGGGCCTGGCGGCCGCGGAGCCGCCCGGAAAGCGCCGCCTCACTGCGGCCGCCCGGGAGCTTTTTTCGGGGGATGGGGACGGAGGGGGGAGCCCCATGCCGGGTGCATCGGCCTAGAGGGACAGGCAGCTGTTTCCCGCGGGTCTGCGCGGCCGTCGCTGGGCTTCCGCGCGGCCCCGAGACGGCCCCGCGGGCCGCATGGCGTGCCCGCGGGCTGCCACCTGGAGGATAGGCCATGCCGTCATGGCTCGAGGTCTGGCAGGAGGCAGTTTCGCTCCTGGCCCGGCAAGAGCCCCTGAGCCCGGGCTTCGACAACTGGCTGAAGCGTTCGAGGCCGCTCCACGTGGCGGGCAACCGGCTGGTGGTGCAGGTGCCCGACCCCTTCACCCGGGACTGGGTGAAGACCCGCTACCAGCGCACCCTGGAAAGCTGCCTCACCCGCCTGGTGGGCGCGCCGTGTTCGCTGGAGCTGGTGCTGCCCGGCGATCCCCTGCCCGAGGCCCTGCCGGGCGCTACCCCGCCCCCACCCCCGACCGAGCGCCCCGGCCCGGCCCCGGAGCCGCCCCCGGCGGGGCCGGAGGAGCGGGCCGGGCGCGGCCTCAACCCCCGCTACACCTTTGACACCTTCGTGGTGGGCAACTCCAACCGCTTCGCCTACTCGGCCTGCCGGGGCGTGGTGGCCAACCCCGGCACGCAGTACAACCCCCTTTTTCTCTACGGCGGGGTCGGCTTGGGCAAGACCCACCTCATGCAGGCCGTCGCGCACGAGTTCCTGCGCACCCGCTCGGGCCTGCGGGTGCTGTACCTGACCACCGAGGAGTTCACCAACGAACTGGTGGAAGCGCTGCAGCGCAAGAGCATGGCGGCGTTCCGGGCCCGGTACCGGTCCGTGGACGTGCTGCTGTTGGACGACGTCCACTTCGTGGCGGGCAAGGAGAGCACCCAGGAGGAGTTCTTCCACACCTTCAACACCCTGTACGAGGCGGGTCGCCAGCTGGTGCTGTCCAGCGACCGGCCGCCGGGGGAGATCCCCCGCCTGGAGGAGCGGCTGCGCTCCCGCTTTGCCTGGGGACTTCTGGCCGACATCCAGCCGCCGGATTTCGAGACGCGCCTTGCCATTCTGCGCCAGCGCACCCGGGAGATGGGCGAACAGGTGGCCGACGAGGTGCTCCTGTACATCGCCGACCAGGTGCGCTCCAACATCCGGGTGCTGGAAGGAGCCCTGCGCCGGGTCATCACGGCCGCCCGGCTGGCGGGCACGGCTCCCTCCGTGGAGCTGGCGGCCCGGGAGCTGGCCCCGCTGGCCGACTCCCAGCGCCGCCCCGTCACCGTG
>DATCLL010000274.1:0-5160 GCA_036563935.1 Limnochordales bacterium
GCCGCCGCTACAACCAGCACCTGCATCCCGGCCTGCTGGTGGTGGAGGTGGGCGCCTTCGACACGTGGGAAGAGGATGCCCTGCGCACGGCCCGCCTGCTGGCCCTGGCGGTGGCCGACCTGGTGCAGGAGATGGCCCAGCAACCCGCCGCAGACCCGGCGCCGTGGCTTCCCTTGCGGCCCCTGCCCGCACCGCCGGGGCAAGGCCGGCAGGAGCGCACCTCCCGGGAGGGCTGAGGCGCTTCGGCGAAACTCGCCGCCCGCCTTCCTCAGGTCTCCTTTTCCGGCACCGTGGCCTGCGGTTGCCTGCCGGCGGGGCGGGCCAGCCGCCCGCGCCACCGGGCGGCCAGCTGTGCCAACAGCCGCACCGTCTCGGAGGCCTCCCCGATCCCCGCCAGGTGCGCTGCCGGCAGGTACAGCACCGTCGCCACCGTCCCCGCGGCGGTCACCTGGACAAGGCGCGCTCCCAGGGTTTGCACGCCCCAGTGCTGGCGGGCAACGGAGGCCGCCCACCATGCCCCCGCCGCCATGGGAAGGCTGGCCACGAGGCAGCGCAGGCAGAAGCCCACCAGTTCTCTCCAGCTCAGCTGCTGCAGCCGCCGGCGCAGCAGGGTCACATACAGCGCGCTGCTCACCCAGCTGGTCAGGCTGAACCCCAGCGCCAGCCCGCCGTGCCCGAGGCCCGTGGCGCGCAGCAGGGCCCAATTTAGCAGGGTGTGCAGGCCCAGGGCGGCCGTGCTGATGGCCACGGGGGTACGGGTGTCCTGCAGGGAGTAAAAGGCCCGGGTCAGGATCTGGATGGCACTCTGCGCCACCAGCGCGGGCGCGTACAGCACCACGGCATGGGCCGTGGCGACGGTGTCCTGCCGGGAGAAGGCCCCGGCCTCGAACAAAAGCCGTACCAGCGGCTCGGCCAAAACGGCCAGGCCCACCGCGCTGGGGATGGTGACGAACAGCACCCCCCGCAGGCTGCGGCTGAGGGTGCGGCTCAGGCCGCCCCACTGCCCCAGGGCCGCCTGGCCGGCCATGGCCGGGAAGACCACGGTGCTCATGCCCATCGCGAAGACCCCGAGGGGAAACTGCATGAGGCGGTTGGCCAGGTTCAGCGCGGTGATGCTGCCGGCCGGCAGCGACGAGGCCAAGTTGGAGCTGATGATGAGGGAAAGCTGGGTCACCGAAAGGCCCACCATGGACGGGAGCATGAGCCGGTACAGGCGGCGCACCTGGGGGTGTCTGTAGTCCAGCACCCACATCCAGCGCCGGCGAAAAGTCAGCACCTGCACCCACTGCACCGCGGCGTTGACGAAGGCGCCGGCCAGGGTGCCCGCCGCCATGCCCCGGATCCCCATGCGGGGGCCCAGCACGTAGGCGCCCAGGATGATGCCCAGGTTGTAGAGGATGGGGCCCAGGAGGGGGATGCTGAAGCGCCGGTAGCTGTTCAGGATGCCCATCCCCAGGCCCGCCACACCGGTGAGAAAGACGGTGGGGAACATCCAGCGCATGAGTTCCACGAGAAGCTCCCGCTGCTCGCCGGAGTACGCGTAGGCTACCAGGGGCGAAAGCCACGGGGCCAGGGCCATGCCGGCTCCCGTCAGCAGCACCAGCAGGGCGAAGGTGATGTGCAGGAAGGTGGAAGCCACATGCCAGCCCTCTTCCTCCTCACCCCGGGCCAGGTAGCCGGCGAAGACCGGCAGGAACGCGGCGGTGATGGCGCCCCCTACCAGCAGGGAGTACATGAGGTCCGGGATGTTGAACGCGGCCTTGAACGCGTCGGTCTGCGCCGTGCGGCCGAAGACTTCGGCCACGGCCCGCTCCCGGACGAAGCCCAGGAGGCGGCTGACCAGGATAAGGGTCATGGTGAGGGTGGCGTCTTTCACCATCTGGTGGCGGGTGAGCCGGGGCGAGGGGGCGATGGGGGTTCCTCCTCTCGGAATGGACGGGGGCAGGCCCCGGCGACCGGGTCGGGCCGGGCTCTCCCCCCGTGCGGGGTGCGGCCTTCTCGCTGCGGGGCGAAGCTCCTGCCATGCTATAATGAGGCTCATCCGGAAAGGTAAAGTGGCCGGTGGATACCAGCCGCATCCGCAACTTCTGTATCATCGCGCACGTGGACCACGGCAAGTCAACCCTGGCCGACCGGCTCCTGGAGAAGACCGGCACCATCCCCCCTCGCCGCATGGTGGACCAGGTGCTGGATCAGATGGAGCTGGAGCGGGAGCGGGGCATCACCATCAAGTTGACCCCCGTGACCATGTACTACACCGGCCCGGACGGCCGGGAGTACCAGCTGAACCTCATCGACACCCCCGGGCACGTGGACTTCTCCTACGAGGTCTCCCGCAGCCTGGCCGCCTGCGAGGGGGCGCTGTTGGTAGTGGACGCCACCCAGGGGGTGGAAGCCCAGACCCTGGCCAACTTCATGCTGGCCCTGGAGCAGAACCTGGAGATCATCCCCATCCTCAACAAGATCGACCTGCCCAACGCCGACCCGGCCCGGGTAGCCAGGGAGGTGGCGGAGGTTCTGGGGCTGGATGCCGCCAGCTGCCTTTTGGTGTCGGCCAAGACGGGCCAGGGCGTGGACCAGGTGCTGGAGGCCATCCTCACCCGCATCCCGCCGCCGGGCGGAGATCCCCAGGCACCCCTTCGGGCGCTGGTCTTCGACTCCCACTACGACCCCTACCGGGGCGTCATCGCCTACGTACGGGTGGTGGACGGCAGCGTGCGGCTGGGCGACCGCATCCGGCTCATGGGGTCCGGCAAGGAGTTCGCCGTGGAGTGGCTGGGCATCTTCCGCCCGGAGCTGGAGCCTGTGGAACAGCTGGCGACGGGCCAGGTGGGCGCCATCGCGGCCGCCATCCGGGACGTGCGGGACGCCCGGGTGGGCGACACGGTGACCCACGCCGACCGGCCGGCCCGCCATCCGCTGCCCGGCTACCGGCCCGCCCTGCCCATGGTCTTCTCGGGGCTGTACCCCGTGGAGGCGGAGGAGTATCCCCGGCTGCGGGATGCCCTGGAGAAGCTCCGGCTCAACGACGCGGCGCTGCAGTTCGAGCCGGAGAGTTCCGCCGCGCTGGGCTCGGGGTTCCGGTGCGGCTTTCTGGGCCTGCTCCACATGGACATCGTGCAGGAGCGCGTGGAGCGGGAGTTCGGCCTGGAGCTGGTGGCCACGGCTCCCAGCGTGGCGTACCGGGTGCGCCTGCGGGGAGGCAAGGTGGTCACCGTGGACAACCCGGCCCGCTGGCCGGATCCCGGGAGCATCGAGGCCGTGGAGGAACCCTACGTGGAGGCCACCATCGTCACCCCTGCCGACTACGTAGGGCCCATCATGGAGCTGTGCCAGCAGCGCCGGGGCCAGTTCCGCCACATGGAGTACCCCGCGCCGGGGCGGGCGGTGCTCACCTACGACCTGCCCCTGGCGGAGATCCTGCTGGACTTCTACGACCGCCTCAAGTCCGCCACCCGGGGATACGCCTCCCTGGACTACCGCTACGCGGGGCACCGGCCGGGGGACCTGGTCAAGCTGGATGTGCTCATCGCCGGGCGGCCGGTGGACGCCCTTTCCTGCATCGTGCACCGGGACAAGGCCTACGCCCGGGGGCGCCAGCTGGTGGAGAAGCTGCGGGAGCTCATCCCCCGGCAGCTGTTCGACGTGGCCATCCAGGCGGCCATCGGCGGGCGGGTCATCGCCCGGGAGACCTTGAAGGCGTTGCGCAAGGACGTCCTGGCCAAGTGCTACGGCGGGGACGTCACCCGCAAGCGCAAGCTCCTGGAGCGCCAGAAAGAGGGCAAGAAGCGCATGAAGCAGCTGGGCTTCGTGGAGGTGCCCCAGGAGGCCTTCATGGCGGTGCTGAAGGTGGACTGAGGGGCGTGCGTCCGGCCCGGCGGGCGCTTCTGGTGCAGGCGGTGCAGCAGGCGGCGCGCTGGCCGGCGGGGTTGTACGTGCACATCCCCTACTGCTCCTCCGTCTGCCCCTACTGCGACTTCAACGTCTACCCGGTGCGCTCCAGGGCCGAGCTGGCCACCATGGTCCGGGCCATCCTCCAGGAGGCCGCCGCCTGGGCGCAGCTGCTGCGGGGAGCTGCCGGCGGCTTTTCCACCGTCTACCTGGGCGGGGGAACCCCCAGCCTGCTGCCTCCTGAGGATCTGCGCTGCCTGGTGGAGGGCCTCCGGGAGCTTCTCCCGCTGGAGGGGGCCCAGGAGTGGAGCCTGGAGGCGAATCCCGGCACGCTCACCCCCCGGCGGGTACAGGCGTGGAAGCAGGCCGGCATCACCCGGGTGAGCCTGGGGGTCCAGAGCTTTCACCAGGAGGAACTCCTCCGCCTGGGCCGCCAGCACGGCCCCCGGCAGGTGCAGCGCAGCCTAAAGCTTCTGCGCGAGGCCGGCTGGCAGAACGTGAACCTGGACCTGATGTTCGGCCTGCCAGGCCAGCGCCTCAGGGACTGGCAGGCAAGCCTGGAGCAGGCGGTGGCGAGCGGGGTTCCCCACGTGAGCGTCTACGGCCTGACGTTGCATCCGGGAACCCCCTTTTACGACCGCTGGAAGGCGGGCCAGCTGGAGGTGGCGGGGGAGTCCGCCCAGGCCCGCATGTACCGCCGGGCCGTGGAGGTCCTGCGGGCGGCGGAACTTTACCGGTACGAGGTCTCCAACTTCTGCCGCCCCGGCTGGGAATGCCGCCACCACCTCAACTACTGGAACTGCGGCGAGTACCTGGGGCTGGGCCCGGGGGCCCACTCCCACTGGGCCGGCTGGCGCTTCGCCAACCGCCGGCATCCGGCGGTGTACCGGGTGGCGGCGGCTGCGGGGCAGCCGGCGCTGACGGTGGCCTGGGCCGAACAGCTTACCTGCCAGCAGCAAAGGGACGAGTTCATCCTGCTGGGGCTGCGCCTGGCCCGGGGGGTAGACCGTCAGGAGTTTTACCGCCGCTTCGGGCTGTGGCCCGAGCAGGCCTACGACGGGCGGGCGTGGGAGCGGATGGCCGCCCTGGGGCTTGTACACCTGCACCGCCGGAACTGGTGGCGCCTGACGGACAGAGGGTTCCTGCTGGCCGATGCGGTGGCCCGGGAGATCCTGGCCGCGGCCCGGCAGGTTGTCGTTCCTTGACAGCCTTTCGGGCGGGTGCTAAGGTGAAGGTCGGATTAGCACTCATCGCTGACGAGTGCTAAGG
>DATCLL010000275.1:0-1673 GCA_036563935.1 Limnochordales bacterium
GATGCTGGCCACCTTCCCCGCCGCCATGCGCTACGCAGGCCCCCGGGAGGCGGTCTTCCACGCCCTGGTGCGCAAGAACTACGGCTGCACCCACTTCATCGTGGGCCGGGACCACGCCGGGGTCGGCGGGTTCTACGGGCCGTACGACGCCCACAAGATCTTCGAGCTCTTCGACCCGGACGAACTGGGCATCACCCCCCTGTTCTTCGAAGACGCGTTCTTCTGCCGCTACTGCGGCGGCATGGCCTCCATCAAGACGTGCCCCCACCCGCCCGAGGCCCGCATCACCCTCAGCGGCACCCGCCTGCGGGAGATGCTGCGGGCCGGCCAGCTTCCTCCCCCCGAGGTGGTGCGGCCCGAGGTGGCCCGGGTGCTCATGGAGGCCCTGGCCCGCTAGCGGGCGGGCCGGGCCCGGCGGAGAGGAGTCCTGCCGTGGCGACCTTCTACCCGGTCCTGCTCCAGCTGGCCGGAAGGCCGTGCGTGGTCATCGGCGGCGGGCCCGTGGCGGAGGCCAAGGTGGCGGCCCTGCTGCGCTCGCAGGCCTGCGTCACCGTCGTCGCTCCCGAGCTGACGCCGGCGCTGGCCCAGTGGGCTGCCCAAGGGCAGCTGCGCTGGGTGCCCCGGGAGTATCTCCCGGGCGACCTGTCCGGCGCGTTCCTGGCCATCGCCGCCACGGACGACCCCCGCACCAACGAGCGCATCTGGCAGGAGGCCGAGCAGCGGCGGGTTCTGCTGAACGCGGTGGACGACGTCTCCCACTGCCATTTCATCGCCCCGGCCGTGCACCGCCAGGGGGACATCACCGTGGCGGTGTCCACCAACGGGCAGAGCCCGGCTCTGGCGGTGCTGGTGCGGGACCGCATCGCCTCCCTCATCGGCCCGGAGTACGGGGAGCTTGCGAGCATTCTCGGCGAGATGCGCGCCGAGGTGAACCGGCGCCTGCCCGACCCCGAGTCCCGCAAGGCCCTGTGGCAGGCCGTGCTGGCCGCCGGCGCGCTGGAACTGGTGCGGGAGGGACGCCCGGACGACCTGCGCCGGCGCATCCGGGAACTGGCCCGGCAGATGGCGGGCGAAAGCTGCGCCGAGGAGCAACACCCCCGATGACAAGGCCCGCGACAAGCCCGGGAACGGTCTACCTGGTGGGCGCCGGCCCCGGCGACCCCGAGCTCATCACCGTGAAGGGGCTTCGGGTGCTGCGGCAGGCCGACGTGGTGGTCTACGACCGCCTGGTGAGCCCCCGGCTGCTGGAGGAGGCCCCGGCCCAGGCGGAGCGGGTGCGGGCCTGGGACGACCACGGCCGCCGCTGCCTGAGCCAGGAGGAAGTGGTGCGGCTGCTGGTGGAGCGTGCCCGGACCGGCCGCACAGTGGTGCGGCTGAAGGGGGGCGACCCGTTTGTGTTCGGCCGGGGCGGAGAGGAAGCCGAGGCGCTGCGGGCTGCAGGGGTGCCGTTCGAGGTGGTGCCCGGGGTCAGCTCTGCCGTGGCCGTGCCGGCCTATGCGGGCATCCCCGTCACGCACCGGCTCATCAGCTCGGCCTTTGCCGTCACCACAGGCCACCGGGCGGAGCAGGCCGGCCAGCTGGACTGGGAGGCCCTGGCCCGCATCCCCACCCTGGTGGTGCTCATGGGATGGAAGTCCCTGCCTGCCATCGCGGAGCGCCTCATCGCCCATGGC
>DATCLL010000276.1:0-4068 GCA_036563935.1 Limnochordales bacterium
TCCGTAGCGAGATCCGCGTTCCACCCCATCACCTTCATCCCGTTGACGTACACCAGGTTGCCCTGGCTGTCCACGGAGAAGTTGCCCGCCCGGGTGTAGTAGCGGGTCAGGCCGTCGTCGGGGGTGAGGATGAAGAACCCCGCGCCGTCAATGGCCAGGTCCGTGTCCCGGCCCGTCGCCTGGGGAGCCCCCTGGGCCAGCAGGGTGTCCACCGACGCCATGGCCACCCCCAGCCCTACCTGGATGGGGTTGGTTCCGCCCTGGCTGCCCGAGGGAGCCCGGGCCTGGCGCAACACCTGGCTGTACACCTCTTTGAACGTCATGCGGCTGGCTTTGAACCCGGCCGTGTTCACGTTAGCGATGTTGTCCGCGATGATGTCCATGTCCAGTTGGTGTGCCCGCATGCCGGAAACACCGGCGAACAGCGACCGAAGCATGCTTTGCGCCTCCTTCGGCAGGTCGCCCCGGGCCTGCGGCCGGCTTGATGCCCGCCCGCCTCGGGCTTGCGGCCGCCTCGGTCGGTCGGCGGCCGCCGGCAGGCCCCCTCCCGAGGGAGGTCCGGCCTGCTGCCAGATACCCTGGCCCGGAACCTAGGCGAACACCACGCTGTCGATCTGGGTAAAGACGCTCTCCTTCCACCGGGAACTGTCCACCACGGTGATGACGGTACGGTTGCGCACGCTCACCACGAACGCCGCCCCGTCCAGCACCACCACGGCTTCCCGAGCTCCCTTGGCCTCCGCCCGCCGCACGGCCTCCCCCAGGCGGCGGCTCGTGGCCTCGTCCATGGCGATCCCCTGCTGGGCCAGCCGCGCCCGAGCGTGAGCCGAAAACCGAAGCCCCGCCTGCTGCTCCTGGAGAGCCTGCTCCAGCACCCGGGCAAAGGACGGCTCCGAGCCCGACCCGGCAGGCCGGACCGTGCGGGTGGACGGCCCCGCCGCGGATGCCGGCGGCCTTGCGGCGTGCGGCCCCGCCAGCCCTGGCAGGTCCCCGTGCCCGGCCCTGCCTGCAGGGGCTGCCGGCCCGCTCACCTCACAGCACCTCCACCACGGCCTGCAGCGGATACTCCTGCCCCGCCACCACCAGCTTCACGTCCCCGCCTTCCAGGCGCACCCGCTCCACCGTGCCCTGCACCACTCCACCGCCGGAGCCACTTTCCAGACGCACCTGCCGGCCCAGAAGGGCAGCCGCCTGGGCCACCCACTGCAGGCGCTGCTGGCTTTCCCACTGTCGCTGCAGCAGGGACTGCACAGCCCGGGTGGCCTCCAGCTGCCCGAACTGGGCCAACTGGGTGACGAACTCGGTCTCCTTCATGGGTTCAAAGGGATTCTGGTAGCGCAGCTGGGTGGTCAACAGCCGCAGGAAGTCCTCGGTGCTCACCTCCTGGGTGAGCGCGCCCGCAGCCTGGGTGGCCACATCCTGCTGGCTTGTGCCCCCTGCCATCACCGCCTGCACCATCTCGGGATCACCTCCTCTGCTGGCCCGTACCCACTCCTCGGTCGCATGCGCGTGCCGGCCCTCACACCCGCAGGTCCACCAGGCTCAGGCCGCTCGGCCCCAGCGAAACCGCTGCCTCCGGCGGTCCCGTACCCGAATGCCGGTGGGCAACTGCGGCCAGCTGCCCGGCCGGCGCCGTGTGGCCGGCAAGGTGGGCCCACGGCTGCGGGTGTTGCCCGTACCCGGGCTGCTGGGCCTGCTGCTGGCCCACCTGCACGGAGAACCCCGCCAGCTGCAGGCCGTGCTGCTCCAGCGCCCGCTGCAGCGCCGGCCGCTCCTCGTGCAGCCATGCGCCTACCTCAGGCCGCTGCACGTGCAGCTGCACCTGGATGCGCGCGCCTTCGCCTCGCACCGTCACGCCCACCTCGCCCAGCTCCGGCGGGAACAGCCGCAACCGAAGCTCCCCCGACCCGTCATCCAGCCGCACCGCCTCCAGCCGAACCCGGGCCGGCCTGGGCAGCGCGTGTTCCACCCAGCGGGCCACGGGCGCCAGCGCCGCTTCCGCGCCCGGTGAGGACTGGCCGGCCGGCACATGCCCGGAAGCGGACGCCGACAATGCTGCGGCAACACCGCCCGCCTGGCCCCAGCTGGCGGCCACAGGCTGCGGGAGAGCGGAACCCCTGGCGCTGTCCCCCGCCCTGTCAGCGGCGCGGGCTGGCCGCACCGGCTCGCCAGCGGAAGTGGCTGGTGCCGCCGTGCCGAAGGTTCCCGTCCCGGACTGCTGCAGGGACCGGGCCGACGAAAGCTGCTCCCTGCCTTCCCCGCCCGCAAGGCTGCCATCGGCAGCCCCGCCAGAGCCCGGCTCAAGAGCCTGCCCCTCGACCAACCGCGGAAGGCTCAGCGCAATCCCGTCCAGGCTGCCTTCCGGGTCCGATTCCGGCAACGCCCGCCCGGTGGCGGCGGCTGCCCCATGGGCCGGGCCCTGCGGGGTTGGCAGCCGGCGGCCAAGTTCCGGAGGGTCCTCCCCCGTCCGGAGCCGGCCTTCGGCTGGCGCAGCTGCGAAGGGCTCGCCCGACGGCGCATGGGTGCGCTCCCCCGCGGCGGCAGCCATGGAGGTCTCGGGGCCTTCAACTGCCTGCCACCGCCCCCCGGTGCCCGTTGCCGGTGCGCCTTCGAAGTTCCCGGACGGCACGGGGCCGAGCTCGGAAAGCTCGCCTTGCCGCTGCCCGGCCGGGAGCGAGCTTGTCGGTTCACCCAAGGCAACCCCGGATGGCCCCGCGGGGAGCGTGGCGGCAAAGACTGTGCCCTCTTGGCTGCCCGCCATCGGGGCCACCGTCGTTTCGGGCTCACCCACGTGGGAGGCGGACGCGCCGGGCTGCACGGTATCTTGCGGGCCGGGCCGGCTCAGCTGAAGCTCCCACTGCAACCCACCAACGGGCCCGCCTGCCGACCGCCCCGGTTCGGGCTGTTGAGCCGGCGACGGCGACGACGTGTCGCCTTTCCACACGGGCCGCTGCGGCTGCACCAGGCCGGAGGGACTGTCCAAGAAGGCCGCGCCCTGCGGGTCCGCCGCTGTCCGGGACAGCCCGTCGGGAGCGCCCTCAAGGCCAGGCGGCAGGGTCAGTGCCACCAAAGGCCGTCCGACCTGTAATGCCTGCAACGCGTCCGCGCGGACTGGCGTGCGGCCATGCCGCATGAGCCTGTGGCTGTAGAAACGTGCGCCGCCCGCCCGTTCACCCGCCGCCCACCAGCCCTGCGCGGGCAGACCCGAGTCGGCAGCCGGAGCAGGGAAGGCCGCGTTCTGCCTTGATGGCAAGACCCCGTGCCCGTGAGAGGCTCCCGCTGCAGCGGCTTGCGACACCTCTTGCGGCCATCCGGGAGCCCCCGCCGCACCCTCACCGGCCGGCTCAAGCCAGCCGTACGGCACACCCCCGGCAAAGCCCGCGGGCCACCCCGGTGCTTCCTGGTGCACCGCCGGCCCGCTGGCCCGGTCGACGGCCTGCGTGGCCGGCGCCGGAGCCTGTTCGGCCGGCCGGAACATGGCGGGCCCTGCCTGCCCTGCGGCGCCGCTCTGGGATGAGGCAGCTACCAGCCATCCCCAAAGCCAAGCTTCCTGGGAGGCGTCCGCCTGCCCGCTGCCGGCATCCCGGCGGCCGGAACCATGCGGGAAGTCTTGCTCCTGCCCGCCGTCGCCGGAGCCGCCAGCTGGTCCTGACACCCCGCCGGCGCCGGGCTTTGCGGCCTGCGTGGCGGCCGCGAGCACCCCGTCCAGCACTTGCTGGAAGGTACCGTCGCCGGGCCCTCCGGCGGCTGCCGAGCCGCCCGGGCCGGCCGTTTCTTGGGGTGCGGCCCCCCCTGCCACGAAAGCCAGCGTCGCCGGGCGCGAGCCCGCGGGCGACCGGGAGCCCGCCGGCCTTGCCTGGATTACGGGAGTGGCAAAGGCCTGTGCGCTCATGGTCGTCTCACCCCCTTTCCGGACTGCATGCCCCGCGCCCGCCTCAGGTGCCGGGCGCGGTCTTCTTCGCGGCCGCCCCCGGCTGGGCGGCCAGGTCCAGGGACGCCAGCAGCTGCCCGGCGAACTGGGGATCCATGCGGCCCAGGATGGCGCCTGCCTGGCGGGGTTCCAGCATG
>DATCLL010000277.1:0-13777 GCA_036563935.1 Limnochordales bacterium
GGCAGGGCTGTGTCCGCCCGGAAGGCGAGCGGATGTAGCTCAGCGGTAGAGCATCGCCTTGCCATGGCGAGGGTCGCGGGTTCGAATCCCGTCATCCGCTCCACCGACGCTTCATCCCCCGACATGGCGGTGGAAAGTGGCCTGGTCGACCTGGGTCGATCAGGCTGATTTTTACGCGGACGGCCCGCATTCGGAAGGAGCCGCACCCGGTGGCTGTCAAGGCATCGCTGCAGCGCATGGAAGGTAGCAAGGTGGCCCTGGAGGTGGAGGTGGCCCCCGAGGAAGTTCAGCGCAGCCTGCAGGAGGCGTACCGGCGCCTGGCCGAGCGGGTGAGGGTTCCGGGGTTCCGGCCGGGCAGGGTGCCCCCGCAGGTGTTGCGGGCACGGCTGGGGCGCCAGTCCATCTACGACGAGGCCCTGGAGGTGCTCCTGCCCAGGGCCTACCAGCAGGCGGTGCAGGAGCAGGGCCTGGAGCCTGTGGAGGAGCCGCGGTTCGACATCGTCCAGATGGAAGAGGACAAGCCCCTGGTCTTCCGGGCCGAGGTAACCGTCAAGCCCGAGGTGCGCCTGGACAGCTACCGGGGCCTGCCGGCCCAACGCAAGGTGTACGAGGTGACGGAGGCCGACGTGGACCGGGTTCTGCGCCGCCTGCAGGAGCGCATGGCGGTGCTGGAGCCGGAGGAAGGGCCGGTGCGGCGGGGCCACTTCGTGGAGCTGGACTACGAGGCCCTTCTGGATGGCAAGCCCTTCCGCGGGGGTGCCGCCAGGGGCCGCACCGTGGAGGTAGGCCGCGAGCAGGTAGCCCCGGGGTTCGACGAGGCCATCGAGGGCATGCGGCCCGGTGAGGAGCGCAGCTTCCAGCTGGAGCTGCCGGCCGATTACCCGGACTCGCAGCTGGCCGGCAAGCGCCTGCAGTTTCGGGTGACGGTTCATGCGGTGAAAAGCCGGCGGCTGCCCGAACTGGATGACGAGCTGGCCCGAGATCTGGGGCAGGCGGACCTGGGCGCGCTGCGGGAGCTGGTGCGGCGAGAGCTGGAGCAGATCCTGAGCCGCCGGGCAGACCAGGAACTGCGTCGCCAGGTGGTGGACCGGCTGATTCAGACGGTCTCGGTGGAGGTGCCGGAGGTAATGCTGCGCCGCCGCACCGACAGCCTCCTGCAGGACCTGGCCGAGCGGCTGGCCCGCCAGGGTCTCACGGTGGAACGCTACCTGCAGCTTACGGGACGGTCGGCTTCGGAGCTGGTGGGAAGCGTGGAGCCGGAGGCCCGCCGGCAGCTGGTGGAGGAGATGGTGCTGGACGCGGTGGCCCGGGCCGAGGGCATCGAGGCCGATCCCCAGGAGGTGGAGCGAGAGCTGCAGCTTCTCGTGGGCGCCGAGCAGCAGGAGCAGCCCGGAGGGGCGCGGCGGGGCCGGGACCGTCAGGCGAGGGCCCGCCAGCAGGAGCTGCGGGAGGACCTGCGCCGGTACCTGCAGCGGGCGCTGCGGCGCCAGCGGGCGGTGGACTGGCTGGTGGCCCATGCCCAGGTGCAGAACGTACCCGCGGAAGGCGGTGTGGACGAGCAGGCGGAAGCCGAGGCGGCCGCCGCGGTGGAGCTGCGGGCCCAGCCATCCGGCGAGGCGGTGTGAGCCAGGGCGGAGTATGATCGGGGCGAGGGCTTTTCGACACAGGGAGGGTCAAGGCTATGGGTACCCTGGTCCCCATCGTGGTGGAGCAGACCCCCCGGGGCGAGCGGGCGTATGACATCTACTCCCGGCTGCTCAAGGAGCGCATCATCTTCATCGGAGGGCCCATCGACGATTACGTGGCCAACCTGGTCATCGCCCAGATGCTCTTCCTGGAGTCGGAAGATCCGGAAAAGGACATCCACCTGTACATCAACAGCCCGGGCGGCCTGGTGTATGCGGGGCTGGCCATCTATGACACCATGCAGTACGTGAAGCCGCACGTCTCCACCATCTGCATGGGAATGGCTGCCAGCATGGCCGCCCTGCTCCTGGCGGCAGGGGCCAAGGGCAAGCGCTACGCCTTGCCTTACTCCCGCATCATGATCCACCAGCCCATGGGAGGCGTGCGGGGGCCGGCCGCCGACATCGAGATCGAGGCCCGGGAGATCCTGCGCCTGAAGCAGATCGGCAACGAGATCCTGGCCCGCCACACGGGCCAGCCTATGGAGCGCATCGAGAAGGACACGGACCGCAACTTCTACATGTCGGCGGAGGAGGCCAAGGAGTACGGCCTCATCGACGAGATCCTGGTTCCCGGGAACCGGGTGGCCAAGGGCCGCTGAAGCCGGGTTCCGGGCGGGGGAGGATGCCGTGTTCTTCACCGAGGAGAAGGCCCATCTGAAGTGTTCCTTCTGCGGCAAGGGGCAGGACCAGGTCCGCAAGCTCATCGCGGGACCCGGGGTGTACATCTGCGACGAATGCGTGGAGCTGTGCAACGAGATCATCGAGGAGGACAGCGGGGACGAGCCGGAGGTGGAGCTGGGCCACCTCCCCAAGCCTAAGGAGATCAAGGCCATCCTGGATCAGTACGTCATCGGCCAGGAGCACGCCAAGAAAGTGCTCTCCGTGGCCGTCTACAACCACTACAAGCGCATCAACTCCGGGGCTCGCTTCGACGACGTGGAGCTGCAGAAGAGCAACATCCTGCTCCTGGGGCCCACCGGCTCGGGCAAGACCCTCCTGGCCCAGACCCTGGCCCGCATTCTCAACGTGCCCTTCGCCATCGCGGACGCCACCTCCCTCACGGAGGCCGGCTACGTGGGCGAGGACGTGGAGAACATCCTCCTGCGGCTGCTGCAGAACGCGGATTACGACGTGGAGAAGGCGGAACGGGGCATCGTCTACATCGACGAGGTGGACAAGATCGCCCGCAAGTCGGAGAACCCCTCCATCACCCGGGACGTGTCGGGGGAAGGCGTGCAGCAGGCCCTGCTGAAGATCCTGGAGGGGACCGTGGCCAACGTGCCGCCCCAGGGGGGCCGCAAGCATCCCCACCAGGAGTTCATCCAGATCGAGACCACCAACATCCTGTTCATCTGCGGGGGAGCCTTCGAGTCCCTGGACAAGATCATCGAGAACCGCCTGCGGCAGAAGTCCATGGGGTTCGGCGCCGCCATCGCCCGGCGGGAGGAGCGCCAGATCGGGGACATCCTGCGCCAGGTGATGCCGGAGGACCTGCTGAAGTTCGGGCTCATCCCCGAGTTCATCGGGCGGCTTCCGGTGGTGGTGGCCCTGGATGCCCTGACGGAAGAGGACATGGTGCGCTTCCTGGTGGAGCCCAAGAACGCGCTGGTGAAGCAGTTCAAGAAGCTCCTGGAGATGGACGGGGTGGAGCTGGAGTTCACCGACGACGCCATCCGGGCCATCGCCCGCAAGGCCATGGAGCGCAAGAGCGGCGCCCGGGGACTGCGTTCCATCCTGGAAGAGATCATGCTGGACGTCATGTACGAGGTGCCTTCGGCCGGGGACGTGAAGAAGTGCACCATCACCCGCGAGGTGGTGGAGCGCCTGGAGACCCCGCGGCTCATCCGCATCGACCGGCCTGCCGCCAAGGGCCGGCGGCGAGAGGAGACGGCCTGAGGGGGTTCCGGAAGAGCGGAGGGGCCCGGGGTCGGCCCGCCGGCGCCCGCCTGCATGGGGGCGGGCGCCGGCGCGTCATACTACCCACCGCCTGCCCGGCCCGGCGCAGGGTGGCGGGTGGTGGACCAGCCGGTGGAGCTTCTCGGGCTGTTCGCACTGGCCAATCTGGGCGTGGCGGCCCTGGCCGGGCTGTACTTCCTGCAGCTGGTGCGCTCGCAACAGGCAAGCCGTGCCGCGGTGGAACGGGAATCCCGCAAGGAGCTGGAGCGGCTGCGGCGCCTGCGGGCCATCCGGCTCACCCAGCCGCTGGCGGAGAAGAGCCGGCCGTCCAGCTTCGAGGAGATCGTGGGCCAGGAGGAGGGCCTGCGGGCCCTGCGGGCCGCGCTGTGCGGGCCCAACCCCCAGCACGTCATCATCTATGGCCCCCCGGGGGTGGGCAAGACGGCCGCAGCCCGGCTGGTGCTGGAGGAGGCCAGGCGAAACCCCCTGTCCCCCTTCGGCCCGGACGCCCGGTTCGTCGAGGTGGATGCCACCACCAGCCGCTTCGACGAGCGCGGCATCGCCGACCCGCTGGTGGGCAGTGTCCACGATCCCATCTACCAGGGGGCGGGCCCGCTGGGGGTGGCGGGAATCCCCCAGCCCAAGCCCGGCGCGGTCACCCGGGCCCACGGCGGCATTCTCTTCGTGGATGAGCTGGGGGAGCTGCACCCCGCCCAGCTGAACCGTCTGCTCAAGGTGCTGGAGGACCGCCGGGTGCTTTTGGAAAGCGCCTACTACTCCAGCGAAGACCCCAACATCCCCGCCCACATCCACGACATCTTCCAGAACGGCCTTCCCGCCGACTTCCGGCTGGTGGGCGCCACCACCCGGCCCCCCGAGGAGATCCCCGCGGCGGTGCGCTCCCGATGCGTAGAGGTGTTCTTCCGGCCCCTCACCTCCGCCGAGATCGCCCGCATCGCCCGGCGGGCCGCCGAGAAGGCGGGCGTGCCGCTGGAGGAGGAGGCGGTGCGGGTGGTGCAGCGCTACGCGGCCAACGGCCGGGAGGCGGTCCACATGGTGCAGCTGGCCGCGGGCCTGGCTGCCTGCGAGGGGCGGGCGCGGGTGAGCGCCGCCGACGTCCATTGGGTGGCGCGGCACGGCCACCACTCCATGCGGGCCGAGCCCGAGGTGGGGGACGAGCCCCGGGTGGGGGCGGTATGGGGCTTGGCCGTTTGGGGGCCCCACGTGGGAACGGTGGTGGAGGTGGAGGCGGCAGCGGGCCCTGCGGCCCGGCCCGGCCAGGGGCAGCTGCGGGTGACGGGTGTGGCCGAGGAGGAGGAGCTGGGCTGGCCGGGCCGAACGCTCAGGCGAAAGAGCACGGCCCGCAGTTCCGTGGAGGTGCTGGGGACGGTCCTGGCCCAGGCCTTCGGGCTTCCCCTGCACCAGTACGACATCCACGTGCACCTGCCCGGCAGCGCCGCGGTGGACGGGCCGTCGGCGGGGGCTGCCATGGCGGTGGCGGTCTACTCGGCGGTGACGGGCCGGCCGGTCAGGCCACGCCTGGCGGTCACCGGGGAGCTTTCGGTACGGGGACGGCTTCGGCCGGTGGGAGGGGTGGCCGCCAAGCTGGAGGCGGCCCGCCAGGCCGGCATCCGCTGTGTCATCCTTCCCCGGCAGAGCATGCCCTGCCCCGTGGAGCCGGCGGGGGAGCTGGAGGTGCTGGCCGTCGATGACATCGCAGCTGCCGTCTCCCTCGCCTGCGAGCCGGCCGAGGCGCCGGGCCGCTCACAACCCTCCCCGGGCGCCCGACCGCTTCCGGTCCCGCCTTCCTGACGGGCGGCCACGGCACAGGCTGCTTTGGGTGCTGGCGCGCCTGGCGCTGGCCGTGGCAGCGGCCGCGGGCGTGGCGGGGGTGGCGGCAGGGGCGGCCTGGGCGGTGGGGTGGCTTGCTGCCGCCTGGCGGGGCCAGCGGCCCGTGGATCCGGTAGCGTGGCGGTGGGGCTTCCTTCAGGTGCGCTGGTACGGCCTTCTGGTGGCCGCGGCCTTCGTGCCGGGTTGGTACCTGGCCAAGCCGGAGATGGCCCGGGCCCGGCTGCACCCGGACCAGGTGGCCCACGCGGCCCTCTGGACGTTGCCTCTGGCGGTGGCCGGCGCGCGGCTGGGCTACGTGGTGCAGAACCTGGCCGACTTTGCCCGCAGCCCCCTGCAGGCCCTGCAGGTGTGGGAGGGCGGGCTGTCCATCCACGGGGCCCTGGCGGGGGTGGCCGTGGCCGTCGGCTGGTACAGCCGGCGCTTTCGGGTACCGGCGGCGGTGCTGGCCGACCTGGCAGCCCCGTCGGTGCTGCTGGGGCAGGCCATCGGGCGGTGGGGCAACTTCTTCAACCAGGAGCTTTTCGGGTATCCCACCCGCCTGCCCTGGGGGCTGTACGTGCCGGCGCCGCTGCGTCCCGCGGGGATGGAGCAGGCTGCCTTCTTTCACCCGGTCTTCTTCTACGAGTCGGTTCTAGATGCCCTGGGCGCGGCCTTGCTGGTGGCGTGGCGCAGGCGGCGGCGGCGCTGGGGAGAGGTGGCGGCCGCGTACCTGGTGGTGTATGCTGCCATCCGGTGGCTGGTGGAGTGGGTGCGCATCGGCCAGGTGTTCCTGGCGGGGATGACGCTGGCCCAGTGGGTGAGCCTGGCGCAGGCGGCGGTGGGAGTGGGCTGGTGGCTGAGGCTGCGCACGGCCGCATCCGCGGCGCCACCGGCGGCCCCACCCGCGGCGCCGTGACGGGGCCCGGCCGGCCGGGCGGGGCGAAAGGGGTGCTGGCGGTGAACGGGCAGGCAACGGCAGGCAGGCAGGCAGCGGGAGTTCAGGGGCTGCCTGCGGCCCAGGAGCTGCAGTCGCTGTTGGAAGACGGGCTGGCCCGGGGGCTTCGGGGCCGGGACTGCCTGAGCTTGCGGCAGTTCCGCAGGGAAGAGCTGGAGAGGATTTTGGTGCTGGCCGGGCTTCTCAAGAGCCTGCGGCGCCTGGGCGCCGAGCCTGCGCTGCTGCGGGGGCGCAGCGTGGCCATGATCTTCCACAAGCCCTCCACCCGCACCCGGGTCTCCTTCGAGGTGGGCATCCACCAACTGGGCGGGCAGGCGCTGTACCTCAGCGCGGAGGAACTGCAGCTGCGCCGGGGCGAAAGCCTCTACGACACCGGCCAGGTCCTGTCCCGCTACGTGGACGGGGTGGTGGTGCGCACCTACCGCCAGAAGGACCTGGAGGAGCTGGCGGATGCCGCCACGGTACCGGTGGTGAACGCCCTCACCGACTACTCCCACCCGTGCCAGGCCCTGGCCGACTACTTCACCGTCTGGGAGAAGCTAGGGAGGCTGCAAGGGGTACGTCTCACCTACGTGGGCGACGCCAACAACGTGGCCCGCTCCCTGGCCTTCGGAGGGGCCCTCCTGGGAGTGCACGTCCGCATCGCCAGCCCGCCCGGCTACCAGCTGGACGAAGAGTCGATAGCATGGGCCCGCGGCCAGGCCCAGCTCCACGGGGCGAGCCTGGAGTTGTGGGAGGACCCGGGCCGGGCGGCCGAAGGAGCCGACGTGCTGTACACCGACGTGTGGGTGAGCATGGGGCAGGAGGCCCAGGCCGAGCGCAGGCGCCAGGACCTGGCCCCGTACCAGCTCAACCGGGCGCTGGTGGAGCGGGCTGCTCCGCACGTGCTGGTCATGCACTGCCTTCCCGCGCACCGGGGCGAGGAGATCACCGACGAGGTGATGGACGGGCCCCACTCCGTGGTGTTCGACCAGGCGGAAAACCGCCTGCACGTGCAGAAGGCCCTGCTGGCCCTGCTCATCGGCGCCCGCCTGTAAGCCGCGCCGGAAGCTGCTGAAGACCCCGGCGCGACGCCTCGACCACCGCCTGCGCCCAGGACCGCAGCCGGGGCCGGGAACCGTTGCCCGCAGGGTGGCTGTCAGCCGGTGCGGCTGCCGGCGAGGACCCCGAGGGGGGTGTCGATGCCGCCCCGGACGCGGGGGCCGATCCCGGCGGGGCGCCCGCCGCCTCGGCGGAGGGCGGGTGGGAGCCGGCCTGGGAGCGGCCGTCGCCGCCGGGACGGGGGCTGCGCAGGGCATAGGGCCGGGAACCGGCCCGGGCCACCACCGCATCCTCTCCCATCACCAGCACGCAGGCGGCCGAAAGGGCCATAGGGGGGCGAAAGCGCGCCGCAAGCCCGCTGGTGGCCAACACCAGCTCCACCACCTGGCCGGTGGCCGGGTCCACCACCAGCTCCTCCACGCTGCCCAGGAAGGTGCCTTCCTCGGTGAGCACCCTGGCCCCGTAGGCCCGCACCGGCCGGCGCAGCAGCGGCGCCAGCTCCGGGACGGCCGAGGCCCGCTGCAGGACCCTGGCTGCGGCCACGGTGATGGCGGCAGGCCCCACGCCCCGGGCCTGCTCCCACAACACCACCTGCTCGTCCCGTCCCCACCCGCCGCTGCCCACCACCAGCGCGGCCACCCGCCGGGCCCGGGGGTCCAGGAGCAGCCGCTGCACGCGGCCCAGCACCCTGCCGGTCTCCAGGTCGATGACGGGAAGTCCCAGAAGCCGGCGGCTGCGCAGCATCCCAACGCCTCCCTCGACACCACCGGGCGGGGCCGCCCACCGGCACCTGCCGCCGGGCGGGCAGGCCCCATCCCGTCCTGGCCATTTCTATGGCAGGGGACGGCCCCGTAGAAGGGGACGGCCGTGCGGTATGCTGGCGGTGCGGGAATGGGGCGGACGGCAGGATTCCAGGGCTTGAGGGGATGGGGCGGAAAGGCATGGCTCATCACGAGCCGTCCGCCGGCGGGCCGGAGCTGCACCCGGGCCGGCTGGTGGAGCTGGACGTGGAGGACGTGGACGTCCACGGGGACGGGGTGGCCCGAACCCCCGGCGGTCTGGTGGTGTTCGTGGAGGGGGCCCTGGCCGGCGAGAAAGTGCTGGCCCGGGTGGTGGAGCGGCACCGCCACTACGCCCGCGCGCGCCTGGAGCGGGTGCTGGCGGCCTGGGAGGGCCGGGTGGCGGCCCCGTGCCCGGTGGCGGGCCGGTGCGGTGGCTGCCCGCTGATGGTCATGGCCTACGACAGGCAGCTGGCCCACAAGCGCCGCCTGGTGGAAGAAAGCCTGCTGCGGCTGGGCCAGCTGGAGGCGGAGCGGGTGCGGGTTCTGCCCACCCTGGGCATGGACGACCCCTGGCGGTACCGCAACCGGGCCCAGTACCCGGTGGCCCGGGGCCCCGACGGCCGGGTGGTGCTGGGGTTCTTTCGGCGGGGTACGCACCAGGTGGTGCCCGTGGAGGACTGCCTGGTAAGCCATCCCACGGTGGTGGCCCTGGCCCGGGCGGGGCGCAGGGCCGTGGAGGAGCTGGGGCTTGCCCCGTACGACGAGCAGACCCACTCGGGGGCTATCCGGCACTTGGTGTGCCGGGTGGGCCACGGAACCGGGCAGGCCCTGGCGGTGGTGGTGACCCGCACCGAGGAAGTGGCGGGCCTGCAGGAGCTGCCGGCGAGGCTGCGGCAGCAGGTGGACGGGCTGGTGGGGGTGGTGCAGAACCTCAACCCCCACCGCACCAACGTCATCCTCGGCACCACCAACCGCCTGCTCTGGGGCCAGCCCCACTTCGAGGAACGGGTGGGCGAGCTGCGGCTGCGCATCTCCGCCACCGCGTTCTTCCAGGTCAACACCCCTCAGACCCATCGCCTGTACGGCCTGGTAGAGCAGGCCGTGGCCCGGCTGCGCCGGCTGGCCGGGATGCCGGTTCGCCTGTGGGACCTGTACTGCGGGGTGGGCGGGATCGGGCTGTACTGCGCCCGGCACGCCGGGGAGGTGGTGGGGATCGAGGAGCACCCCACCGCGGTGCACGACGCCCGATACAACGCCCGCGCCAACGGGTTCGGCCATGCCCACTTTGTGGTGGGGCAGGTGGAGCAGGTGCTGCGGGGCTGGACGGGCCCCGAGCCAGACTGGGCGGAGGCGGTGGTGGTGGACCCGCCCCGGGCAGGGTTGGCGGCCGAAGCCCTGCGGGCCGTCGTGGAGCGGGCACCCCGGCTGTGGGTGTACGTCTCCTGCCATCCTGCCACGCTCGCCCGCGACTTGGGGCTGTTTTTGCGCTGGAGCGCCCAGCGGGGGCTGCGCTACCGCCTGGATCCGGTTCAGCCTGTGGACATGTTCCCCCACACCGCCCACGTGGAGACGGTGGCCTGCCTGTGGCGGGAGCCGGGGCCGGAGGGGTAGGCAAAGGTTTTCGAGGACCGGCCATCGAAAGGGTGGTAGGCACAGGCCCGCTGGGGCCACGCCGGCCGAAAGGGGGCCCACCCGTGGCGCAGCGTGCAGCCGGCCCCGTTCCGGAACGGGTTTCGGGAGTGGCCCAGGCGACCCCGGTGGCGGTATCGGCCCTGCCCGGCCGGGGCCTGACCACCCGCTGGTGGGCGGTGGCCCTGGTGCTGGTGGCTTTGGGCGCCGGGGCCGGCCTGTGGTCCTCCGCGGTGCTGGAGCAGCGCCTGAGCCTGGGGCTGGCCGGGCTGCCTGAGCGGTGGCGCGACCACCAGCGGTCCCTGGAGGAGCTCAGCGGCCAGCTGACGGGGGTCCAGCTGCAGGCAGAGCGGTGGGCGGCAGCGGAGGAGGCGGCCGTACCCCCCAACGGCACGGCGGTGGTGGTCATTCCCCGGGACCAGGCCGCGCAGCTGGCAGGCCAGCTGCGCTCGGCGGTCTCACAGATGGAAACCCTGCGCCGAAGCGCCGTTCAGGCCCACTCCGAGGCCGCGGGGCTGCCGGGGTCGCTGCGCAACGAGCTTCTGGCGGTGGTGTGGGCGGCGCTGGCTGGCCTGGTGGTGGCCCAGCTGGCGGCCGGGGCCTGGCTGGCCAGGGGCACGCTGGCCCCGGTGGGGCGGCTGCGGCGGGAACTGGACATGGCGGACCAGAGCCTGCAGGCCCTGACCACGGCCCTGCCCCAGTGGTTCGTGCGGGTGGCGGCCTCGGTGCACCAGTGCATGCAGCGGGTGCAGGCGTGGCGTTCGGAACTGGAGACGGTGCAGGTGCGGCTGGAAGGGGTGGGGTCGGCCACCGGCCGCCTGCAGGACCAGTCCCGCAACCTGGCCCGCTCCGCCGAGCAGTTCTCCGCGGTGGCCGACCGGGTGCGGGAGCTGGGCAACGAGTCCCGGTGGCTGGCCCTGAGCACCTCCCTGGAGGCAGCCCGTGTGGAACCCCACGGCCGGCCCCTGGCGGTGGTGGCCGACGAGATCCGGCGCATGGCCGCGGAATCCCGCCAGATGAGCGCGGAGGCGGGGCGGCTGCAGCGGGACGTGCTGCAGCAGGCAGATCAGGCGGCCGGCGCCGCGCAGGTGGCCTTCCACGCGGTGCGGCGGCTGCAAGAGGAACTGGAGAACCTGGCTCGCGCCAGCCGCGAGGCCATGGGCGAGCTGGAGCGCCTTCACGAGCGGCTCACCGCCGCCTCCAAGGCGGCGGCCGGCGGCCCCAGGCTCGGCGGGTGGCGGGGCACCCACGACCTGCGAGCCTCGGTAGACCGGGCCCTGTCCGATGCGGCCCCTGCGGCGGCGGAGATGGCCGCGCGCCAGACCGCGGCGGCCGCCGAAGCAGGCGGCGGGGCCGCCGGGCGGCCACCGGCCGGTGGCGGGCTGCCCGACCCGGCCCCACCCCCTTCTTCCCCTTCGCCCGACAGCCCTGCGGCGAACCCGTGAGGCCACCGCCCTTGCCAGGGTGGGCCGGTGGGTTTAGTGTTACTGGTTGGACCGGGCCTTCGGGCAAGGGGGTCGGGGTGGCGTGATCTACGAGTTTCGCTGCCGGCACTGCGGGCGGCGCTTCGAGGTATACGCCACGCTGAAGGAGAAGGAGGCGGGTCTATCCCCCACCTGCCCCCGCTGTGGCTCGGGCGAGGTCATGCGGGTGTTCACGCCCGTGTTGCTGCTGCGCCGCCAGGAACCCGGCTCTTCGGACAGGCCTTCCCGGGAGGGGGGCGGCACGCCGGAGTGGGAGCGCGAGGGCGGAGACTGGTCCGATAGTGCGGGGGGAGACTGGGAGGACGGCAGCGACGGCGGCGAATGGGGCGACGGGGAGGACGACTTCGAGCCGGGCGGCGGCGCAGGCGGCGAAGGCGGGGACTGGGAGCAGGCCGTGAAGGAGCTGGAAGGGCTGGAGGACCTGGAAGGCCTGGAGGAGGAGCCCGGCCCCGGCGGCCCGGCGGAGGAGGACTGGCCCGAGAAGGAGTCGGACTGAGCCTGGGGCTGCCGCAACAAGCAGGCTGCAGGCCCACAGGCCACGCAACCTATCCCGAAAGCCACATGGAAGGAGGTAGCCGCGCAGGCCGCAGGCGCCCTGCCGCAAGGCAGGGGACGCCCGTGGATGCGGCGGCGGCAGCGTCGGGTGAACTTCACCATCGTGGGTGACGTCTCAACCCCATTGCGCCAGTGGTTGGCCCAGGGCTTGCGCCAGGAACTGGAGGCCCACGGGCATCGCTACGAGCCCGATCCCGACGGTGAACTGCGGCTGGTTCTCAACTTCACGGATCCTGAGCGCCCGCGCCCGTTCCGGCGCAAGGCGCGGGCCACCTTCGTGTGTTCTGTGGTGGAGGCGGAGCAGGCGCCCCAGGACGTGCTGCGCAGCGGCTACCCGCTTCTGGTGCGCACCCTGTCCAACCTGCTCCTGTACGTGGCGGGCCGGCCTGCCCGGGTGCAGACCTACTTCGTCACCCTGGAGCAGGGGTACTACCCGGTGGAGTACGACGGGGACGAGGCCGGGTACTTCGCGGCCCTCTACGAGCGGCTGCACCCGCTGGCCTCCTCCCAGCTGGTCATCGACAACATCTTCGAGCCGGACCTGCCCCAGGAGCTGTGGGAGGGGAACGAGGCCGTGGAGCAGATCCGCCGCGCCAGCCGCCGGCTGGGCGAGCTGGACCTGCTGCCGGCTCCCTTCCCCATCCAGGAGATCCTGCCCCCCGAGGACTTCCGCCACGTGCAGCGCCTGTACGGCATCGGCGGGCTCAGCTACGGGAACCTGAGCGTGCGCCACGACCGCACCCGGTTCTGGATGAGCGCCAGCGGGGTGAACAAGTACCAGCTGCAGGTGGTGGGCCAGGACATCCTGCTGGTGAAAGGCTACGACCCGCAGCGAAACGCCATCTTGCTCAGCGTTCCGCCTCACGTGCAGCCCCGCCGGGTGTCCGTGGACGCCATCGAGCACTGGATGATCTACACGGAGCACCCGTCGGTGGGCGCCATCCTGCACGTGCACGCCTGGATGCACGACGTGCCCGCCACCCGGGTCAACTACCCGTGCGGCACCCGGGAGCTGGCTCAGGCGGTGGCCGAGCTGGTGCGCCAGGCCCCGGATCCGGGCCGGGCGGTCATCGGCCTGCGCAACCACGGCCTTACCATCACGGGGCCCAGCCTGGACGAGATCTTCGACCGTATCCAGGGGCGGCTCATCCGGCAGGTGCCCATGTGCTAGCCGCAGCTGCCGGAAGGGGATACGGCCCGCCTGCCGGGGCCGGGGCTCGGCTGCCGTGCGGGCGGGCCGGCAGCCCTACGGTGGCCCGCAGCAGCCACCGCCCCGACACGGGCAGCACCTGCAGGGCCGGCGTGGTGGCCTGGCGCAGCTCATCCAGCGTGACGTCGTCCAGAAAGACGGGAGCGTCCCTGCGCAGCACCACGTCGGGCAGGAAGACCGCGTCGAAGCTTAGCAGGTCCGTCCGGGCGCACAGCTGCTCCTGCAGGTCCCGGCCGGTGAGCAGCCCCGCCACGGTGACGGTGGGGCCCCAGAAGCGGTTTTCCACCACCTGGACCTCCACGTGCAGGCCCTGCACCCGCTCCTGCAGGCGGCCGGCCAGCCGGGCCAGGATGGGCCCCGCGGACCGCCCGGTCACCCACAACACCCGCCGCGGCCGGGCCAGGCGGGTGGGAAGCCGCCGCAGGGTGCGTGCTGCCTGATCCAGCAGCCGCCGCACCAGCCCCACGCCGTTGGCCAGCTGGGGAAACCCTTCGTACGCCCGGGCCGGTGGAACGGGCTGGCCGCACAGGCAGTACCACTCGTCGGCGGGGAAGACCAGGCGCGTCCCCAGCTCCCGCAGGAACCGCCGCTGCCAGCTGCGCACCTGGGCCAGCACCGCCCGGGCCTCGTCGGGCCGGTACGGGCGCAGGGGGAACAGGTGGCGGCGGTAGCGGGTGAGCCCTACCGGCACCACGGCGATGGAGCGC
>DATCLL010000278.1:0-2893 GCA_036563935.1 Limnochordales bacterium
ATGGTGCTGAGCGCCGTGGAGCCGGCCTGGCACCTGCGGGGCAAGGTCCTGGGGTTGGGGATGGGAAGCGTGCTGCAGTTCAGCCTTTGGGCGTGGACGGCAGTCGGCGCGGCGAGCCTGCGGGGGCCCGTGGAGCTTTCGGTCCCGGTGGTATCGACAGCGGTGCTGGCGGCGGGGTTCGCCATCTTCGGCCCCCTCTTCGCTGTGGCCGGCGCGAGGGCCTCGCGGCCGGAAGAGGTGGCCTTCACCGGGTGGATTCCCCTGGGAGCGCTCCTTGTGGCCTATGCCGGCGGGCTGGCGGCGATAGCGTGGCCCGACGCCCCGTGGGTGCACGCGGTCTGCCGGCTGCCCGTGGCAGGGCTTTTCGCGCTGTGGGCGGGCTGGCAGGCGGGTTGGGTGGCAGGCGGGCAGGGCCTCGCCATGGTGGCCGGGAACCTCCTGGCTGCAGCCGCCCTGTGGGGGTGGGCCGAGAGGGTGTACGCCCGGTGGATGCTGCGGCCTGTGCCGCCGGCGAGCTACCCGTTCGGGGGCGGCGCCGGCCGATGAGAGGGCTGCTGACAGCGCTTCGGAGAGCGCTGCCCGGTAGAGCGCTGTGCGGGAGCGCACGGCGAACTCTGGCAGTCCTGTGGCTGGCCTCGCTGCTGGTGGGGGCAGGCGCTGGCCCTGGGAGCCCGGCGGGGCGGGTGCGGGCGCAGCCGCAGGAGGCGGCTGCCTCTTCGCCGGCGGCTGTGAGCCCCAAAGGCCGCCTGTGGGGGCTGTTGTGGTCCCTGGCCCTGGGCGGCGGGCCCGGCGGGCCGCTGGCGGCGCGGCTGGCAGGGGCAGCCGTGCAGGCGGCGGGCATGGTGGTGGCCGATGAGCTGCGGCAGGCCGCCGCGTCGGAGGATGGCCCCGACACAGGCCGGGGCCTGGGCCCAGATCCGGGCTCCGGGGGCAGCGGCAGCCCCGCCGGCGTCTTGTCCGATACGGCCCTGGCGGCTGGACTTTTGGGACTGGCGGCAGCGGCCTACGCCCGCGACGGCACCGCGGGCTCGGAGCTGGTGGCCTCGGCCGGCGAGGCCCTGGTCGCCTCGGCGGCCTGGAAGCTGGCCCTGGGACGGGCCCGGCCCTACCAGGGTCTGGGGCCGTACACGCTGCGGCCCTTTCTTGCGACACCCGGGCAAGCTGCGCAGGATGGCCGACCCCTGCTGGGCGCCCGCTGGGACTCCCTGCCCAGCACCCATGCCTCCGTGGCCTGGGCGGCGGCCCGCAGCCTGGCCCGCCATCTGCCGGATCTGGCGCTCCCAGCCTACGGGTGGGCGCTGTACGTGAGCATGGCCCGGGCCGCCGAAGGCCGCCACTGGCCGTCGGATCTGTGGTTAGGGGCCGAGCTGGCCCGGGAGCTCAACCCCTGAGGGGAAGCGCCCCGTGAAGCGCCCCGTGCTCCCTCACGGGTCCAGGCGCTGGCGCGCCCGCAGGTACTGGCGGGGCCACGGCGCCGGATCTCCCAGCTGGCGGGCGGCCGCCAGAACCCACCCGGGGTTGCGCAGAAGCTCCCGTCCCAGCACCACCAGGTCGGCGTCACCCCGCTGTAGCAGCGATTCGGCATGCTCGGGGGAGCTGATGAGCCCGAGGGCCGTGGTGGCGATCCCCACCTCCTGCCGGATGCGCCGGGCGTTGGCCACCTGGTAGCCGGGGAACTCGGGGATGCGAGCCCCTGCAAAGCCTCCCGAGGAGCAGTCGATGACGTCCACGCCCCGCTCCTTCAGCGCCCGGGCCACCTCCACCGCCTGCTCCACGTCAAAGCCGCCCTCCAGCCAGTCGGTGGTGGAAATCCGCACGAACAGGGGGCGCTCCTCGGGCCACACCCCCCGAACCCCTTCCACCACCTCCAGCACCATGCGCATGCGACCCGCCAGCGTCCCGCCGTAGCGGTCCTGGCGGCGGTTGGAGACGGGCGACAGGAACTCGTGCAGCAGGTAGCCGTGGGCCGAGTGGATCTCCACCACGTCGAACCCCAGCTCCGCCGCCCAGGAGGCCGCCTGCACGAAGGCCTGCTGCACGGCGCGGATTCCCGCCTCGTCCAGCTCCTCGGGCACCTGCCAGCCCTCGTCGTGGGGCAGGGGGCTGGGGGCTACCGGCCGCTGCGGCCCGCGGCCCCGCTGGGGCGAAAAGGCCTTGCGCCCCGCGTGGGCCAGCTGGATGCCCGCGGCGGCACCCTGCGCGTGGATGAAGTCCACCAGCCGGCGCAGGGCCGGCAGTTGCTGCGGGTGGTAGAGGCCCAGGTCCTGCTCGCTGATGCGGCCCCTGGGCTCCACCGCGGTGGCCTCCAGGATCACCAGCCCCACGCCCAGGGCCGCCCGGGAGCCGTAGTGGGCCAGGTGCCAGTCCGTAGCTACGCCGTCGCTGCCCGCCGAGTACTGGCACATGGGGCTCATGACGACCCGGTTGCGCAGCGTGACTCCTCGCAGGCGAAGCGGCTGCAGCAAAAGCGACAAGGGCACCACGCTCCTGGCTTTCCAATCTAGCCCACCGCGGGGTGCCGCGCAAGCCGGTGCCCTGCGCGCCCGGGCCGCTTCGCCGGCTCGTCAGTGCATCCACGCGACCAGCGCCGCGGCCGCGGCCGCCAGGGCCGCGGCGGCAGCCACCAGGCGCCGGATCCGCTGCTCCCGCAGCGCCTGCCGGATTTCGGGGTGATCCCCTCGGGTCACCACGGGGATGGAGGCCAGGAACTCCTGCACGCTCTGGCCCTGGGGCGGTGGCAGCCAGGCCACGGACTCGCGGGGTACGAAGTCGGGACAGCGGCGCGCGTTGGGCCGTTCGGGCCGGCGGCACGCATCCCCGTAATCGTACTTGCAATCGTCGCAGAGGTACCGGGGAATGGCCGCTCCTCCTCCTTCCCGACCCCTGGCTGGCA
>DATCLL010000279.1:0-2924 GCA_036563935.1 Limnochordales bacterium
CACCCCGGGACACGCCCACGCCGAGCCCACGTAGCCCAGGTGGCCCGCCGCAAACTCCAGCAGGGTCATGGTCACGTCTTCCACCTCGGCCCGGGTGTGCAGCCGCTTGGTCAGCGCCGTCACCGCCACCACCGGCCCGAACAGGTAGCGCAGGGTGTCCACGTGGTGCACGCCCAGCTGGATGAGGGGCCCGCCGGGGCTTTTGTCGGCATACCACCGCCAGCTCTGGGGCGTCAGCTCCAGCCCCCGCTCATTGGAGAAGTTGGCCTCCGCCATCACCAGCTCGCCCACGTCGCCCGCCTCCAGGGCCCGGCGGATGTGGCGCACCCCCGCCAGGCGCCGGGCGCTGTGCCCCACCGCGAAGACCCGGTCGGAACGCTCCACCGCCTGCGCGATGCGCAGGCCCTCCTCCACCGTGTGGGCGATGGGTTTGTCCACGTAGACGTGCTTGCCCGCCGCCAGCGCCTGCAGGATGGGTTCGGCGTGGGCGTCGTTGGGCGTGGTCACCATCACCCCCTCGATGGTGGGATCCTCCAGCAGTTCCTCGTAGCGCTCCACCACCCGGCAGCCGAACTCCCGGGCAAAGGCCTCCCGCTTTTCCGGGCTGCGGCTGTAGCCCGCCACCACTTCCAGGCGCTGGCCCCGCCGGGCGGCCCGGGTCAGCACCCGCGCCCAGCGGCCCAGCCCCACCACGCCCACCCGCACCGGAGCCACTCCGCTCACCCGTCAGCCCCCTCTTCCTTCCGTTGGGTCCCTTCAGGGAACTCCCGCCACCCCCGGCCGGCGTCCGGGCTGGGGAAAAAGCACGCCAGCCGCAACGGCCGGGTGGTGGGGTTGACGGTCATGTGGGCGACGCCCGCGGGAACCAGCACCGCATCCCCCGGGCCTACCGGCAGGCGCTGGCCGTCCACCCACATCTCCCCCTGCCCCTCCAGGACGTAGATGACCTCCTCCATGTCCGCATGGGCGTGGGGCGTCCGCCCCTGGCAGCGGCTGTGGGGGTGGATCTCCACGATGCGCAACGTGACACCCCGGGCGCAGCCGGCCTTGCCCGACACCAGCTCCCGGATGCTGCGGCAGGGGGCCTCCCGGGCGGGCACCTGCCCCTCGTTCACCTTCCACACCGGCCCACGGCCGCCGGCCTGCTCCACGGCCACCCCCTCCTGTCCCGAGCCTGTCAGCTGGAGACCACCGCGGCCCACTCCCGCTCGGCCTGCTCCTCCGGCTGGGGCCCGCCCAACAGCGCGCTCACCCGGGCCTCCATCTCCCGGAAAGCCTCGGCCAGCACGTTGCGGGGCCTGGGCAGGTCCACCTCCACCACGGCACCCACCCGGGACGGCCGGGGCGTGAGGATGATGATGCGCTGCGAAAGGAAGACCGCTTCCCGAACGCTGTGGGTGACGAACAGGATGGTCTTGCCCGTAGCCTGCCAGATGTCCACCAGCATCCCCTGCAGCCGGTGGCGGGTCTGCGCGTCCAGCGCGCCGAAGGGCTCGTCCATGAGGAGCACCTCGGGGTCATAGGCCAGCGCCCGGGCCAGCGCCACCCGCTGCTTCATGCCCCCGGAGAGCCGCCACGGGTGCACGTGGCCGAACCCCTCCAGGTGCACCATCTTCAGCAGTTCGGCCACCCGCTGGTCCTGGCGGGCGCGGGGGATGCCCTTGTTGCGCATGCCGAAGCGGATGTTCCCCTCCACCGTGAGCCACGGAAACAGCCCGTAATCCTGGAACACCACGCCCCGGTCCAGCCCCGGGCCCTGGATGGGCCGGCCGTTGAGGAGGATGGAGCCCGACGTGGGGGCATACAGCCCCGCCACCATCATGAGAAGGGTGGACTTGCCGCAGCCGCTGGGGCCCAGCACCGTCACGAACTCGCCCTCGGCCACGTCGAAGTCGATGCGGTCGATGGCCACCACCTCCCGCAGGTGGCGCAGCCCCTCCCGCACCGGGAACGTCTTGCGCACCGCCTGGATGGACAGCTTCGCCGCCTTGGCCGCCACGTTCCCACCCCGCCCCGCCGCTACAGCTCCCGCATCACGCCCCAGCGTTCCACGGTGAAGACCTCCAGGGACCGGAACAACAGCCGCTCCAGGGCAAAGCCCAGGAGCCCCACCGTCACCACGCCCGCGTACATGACGTCCGCATGGAAGAACTCCTGCGCCTCGAAGACCCGGTACCCCAGCCCGAACTGGGAGGCCGCCACCATCTCCCCGGCCACCAGCACCCGCCACGCCCGGGACATGCCCTGGCGGAACCCGGCGATGATGGACGGCAGCGAGGCCGGCAGCAACACCCGCAGGAAGAGGTCTGCCCCCCGGCTGCCCAGGGTGCGGGCTGCGTTGAGCAGGGTGGCGTCCACGGTCTTGACGCCGGTCCAGGCGTTGACCGCCACCGTCACCGCCGTCTCCAGGGTCAGCACCGCGATGACGGTGGTCTCCGTCAGCCCGAACCACAGGATGGCGATGGGCAGGATGGCCACGCCCGGGATGGAGAGGATGAACTGGATGGGCGGCACCAGCGCCAGCTCCGCCAGGCGGCTTTTGCCCATCACGATCCCCAGCACCACGCCCGCCGACATGCCCAGGGCCGAGCTCAGCAAAAGCCGCCGCAGCGACCAGTAGACGTCTTGCACCAGAAGCCCCTGGCGGGCCAGGTCCCACAACGTGCCCAGCACCACCGACGGGCCGGGCAGAAGCCTCGGATGCACCAGCCCCAGCCGGGACAACGCCTCCCAGACGGCCACCAGGCCCACGATGGGCAGGAGGTTCCGGCCCAGCCCTCGGGCCAGGACCCCGGGGGTCCAGGCCGCAGCGGCACCCCGAGCCCGCTGCTCTACTGCCACGTCCATGCTGCTCGCCGCCGTCCCTTCACTGCTGCCATCCCACCAGCTGCGCGGCCCGGCGGGCGAAGCGCTCGTCCACGAAG
>DATCLL010000280.1:0-2835 GCA_036563935.1 Limnochordales bacterium
CCCGCCCGCCGGCGCATGAGCGTGGCGTGGGCACAGCCGGGACAGGCCGCCGCCCGGGTGGTGGCCAAGGGGGCACCCGATGCGGTGCTGGCCGTGTGCACCCACGGGCAGGGGGCCGAAGGCCCCTTTCCCCTGCGGCCCTGGGCCTGCCGCCAGATCCTGGAGCAGGCGGAGGCCATGGCCCGGGAGGGGCTGCGGGTGCTGGCGGTGGCAGCGCGGCTTGTGCGCTGCGGGCAGCTGCCGGACGCCCGCCGCCCGGTGGAGGAGGTGGCCGCCGCGCTGGAGCGAGACATGACGTTCCTGGGGCTTCTGGGAATGTACGACCCGCCCCGCTCTGAGGTACCCCAGGCGGTGCTCCGGGCAAAGCAGGCCGGGGTGCGCACCCTGATGGTGACGGGAGATCATCCCCAGACGGCCCTGGCGGTGGCACGCCGGGTCGGCCTGGAGCAGCAGGGCCGGGCCGTGCTGGGCAGCGAAATCGCGGCCGTCTCGGACGAGGCCTTGCGGGAGATGGTGCGCCATCACACCATCTTCGCCCGGGTGGCCCCCGCCGAGAAGCGTCGGCTGGTGCGGGCCCTGAAGGCGGAAGGCCACGTGGTGGCCATGACCGGGGACGGAGTCAACGACGCCCCGGCGTTGCAGGAGGCGGACATCGGCGTGGCCATGGGCCTGGCAGGCACCGAGGTGGCCCGGCGGGCCGCCTCGGTGGTGCTGGCCGACGACAACTACGCCACCATTGTGGAGGCCATCGAGGAAGGCCGGGCGGTGTACGAGAACATCCGGCGGTTCATCCGGTACCTGTTGGGCTGCAACGTGGGCGAGGTGCTGGTGATGCTGGCGGCAGGGGTGGCAGGCCTTCCCGTGCCCCTGTTGCCCCTGCAGCTTCTGTGGGTGAACCTGGTTACCGACGGCCTGCCGGCCCTGGCCCTGGGCATGCTGCCGGCCTCCCCCCGCCTCATGCGCCGCCCGCCCAGGCCCAGAGCCGAAAGCCTCTTCGCCAGGGGTACGGGGGAGGAGGTGGCGGCCCAGGGCCTTTTGAGCGGGCTCAGCGTGCTGCTGCTGTACAGCGGCCTCATCGCGGCCGGAACGCCCCTGGAGCGGGCGCGCACGGCTGCCTTCACGGCCCTGGTGGCCTGCCAGCTGCTGTACGCCTTGCAGTGCGCCGGGCAGGCAGGGGTGGGCCTGCGGCGGCTGGACTTCGTGGGCGCCGCCGTGCTCACGTCGGCGCTGCTGCAGCTGGCGGTGCTGGCGCTGCCGCCCCTGGCCCGGGTCTTCGGCACCGTGTGGCCTTCCCCGCAGGAGTGGCTGGGGGTGGGGGTGGCCTCCGTGGGGCTGGTGCTGCTGCGGGCCGCTATCGACGGGGCGGCCCGGGCGCTTTTGCGCCTGTGGGCGGGCGAGCCCCGCCGGGTGGGAGTGGGGCCGGGCCCGTGATAGAATCGGCCCGGCGTTGTCCCGGGCCTGCCGCGGCAGCAAAGCGCCCGGGATAGCCGGGGTGGTGAGGGCCAGTGCCATCGGCCGTGGCCGTACGCAGCATGACGGGCTTCGGGGTGGGCAGCGCCAGCGGGCCGTGGGGCAGCCTGCAGGTGAGCGTGCGCACCCTCAACCACCGCCACCTGGAAGTGGCCATCCACCTGCCCAGGGGGTGGGCAGCCCTGGAAGAGCCCCTGGCCCGCCGGGTGCGGGAACGGCTGGTTCGGGGCCGGGTGGATGTCCAGCTGGCCGCGCAGGAATCGCCCGGCGCCCAGCGAAAAGTGCGCTTGCAAGCGCCTGTTTTGCTTGAGTACTGGCGACAACTCCAGGAGATCCAGCAGCAGCTTGGTCTTACGAGTTCGCTGTCCATAGGACAGCTGCTGGCGTTGCCGGAAGTGGTTCGGGTGGACGAGCCGGAGCCGGAGGACCCCCAGGTGACGCAGGCCGCTTGCCGGGCCCTGGATGAGGCCCTGGACCAGGTGGAGAGCATGCGGCGCCGGGAGGGAGAGCGGCTGTGGGCGGGGGTGGAAGAGCGCCTGCAGGCGGTGGAGCGCACGCTGCAGTTCCTGCGGGCCCGCCGCGACGAGGTGGTGCGGCACTGGGCAGCACGGCTGGAGGCCCGGGCGCAGGCGCTGTTGGGCCAGCTGGCCGGCGCGGCCGTGGCGGAAGCCGTGCGTGACGAGGGCTGGCAGCGGCGCCTGGCCCAGGAGGTGGCCCTGTGGGCGGAGCGCAGCGACATCACCGAGGAGCTGGACCGCCTGGCCAGCCACGTGGGCCAGATGCGGGTGCTGGCCACACAGCCAGCGCCCGGCCGGCGCATGGAGTTTTTGCTGCGGGAGATGGACCGGGAAGCTTCCACCGCTGCCTCCAAGGCGCCCTCCAGCGAGATGGTGCATGCCCTGGTGGAGCTGCGTTGGGAGCTGGAGCGGGTCCGGGAGCAGGTGCTCAACTTCGAGTAGCAGGGGGGACACGGGTGGACATCCGGCTCATCAACATCGGCTTCGGCAACATCGTGGCCGCGAACCGCATCGTGGCCATCGTCAGCCCGGAGTCGGCGCCCATCAAGCGCATCATCCAGGAATCCCGGGACCGGGGCCGGCTCATCGACGCCACCTACGGGCGCCGCACCCGGGCGGTCATCATCACCGACAGCGAGCACGTCATCCTGTCCGCGGTGCAGCCGGAGACGGTGGCCCACCGGCTGGCCGGCAAGGACGCCCAAGAGCCGGCCGCCGCCGCCCCATGAGCGTGGGCCGCAAGGCGCCGCCCCTGAGCCAGGGCTTCCTGGTGGTGGTCTCCGGTCCGGGTGGCGTCGGCAAAAACACCCTGGTCAGCGAGCTTCGCCGCCGCAACCCCCAGCTGGGG
>DATCLL010000281.1:0-7546 GCA_036563935.1 Limnochordales bacterium
GTGCTGGGGGCCACCAATCTGCACGAGCTGGCCTATGGGATCACCTCGGAGAACCCCCACTTCGGGGCGGTGCGCAATCCCCGTAACCCCCAACACATGGCCGGTGGGTCCAGCGGCGGCAGCGCCGCGGCGGTGGCGGCCGGCCTGGCTCTGGGCGCCGTGGGCACCGACACGGGTGGTTCCATCCGCATTCCGGCGGCTGCCTGCGGGGTGGCGGGGCTAAAGCCCACCTACGGGCGGGTCAGCCGGCAGGGGGTTCTGCCGCTCGCCTGGAGCCTGGACCACGTGGGCCCCCTGGCGGCCAGTACCGCGGACGTGGCCGTTTTGTGGGCGGTGATGGCCGATGAACCCTCTTACCAGGAGCAGGCCCTGGCCCGCTGCCTGGTCGCGGCGGATGACGGCGGCGACGGAGAACTTCCCCAGGAGCTTCAGGCCAGCGTCCGGCTGGCCCGGGCGCTGGCACCGTCCGGACTGGCGGGAGCCGGTGCCGGGGAGCGGGGCGGGGAGCCCCGCCTGTCGGCCGAACTGGTACGCCGCGCGCTGAGCGGCTTGCGGTTCGGGCGTCCGCCGCAGGAATGGCTGGGGAACCTGGACGGCTCCGTGGCCGACGCATGGGGCCGGGTTCTTCAGCGGCTGGAGGAGCTGGGCGTCACGGTGCAGACGGTGGAGCCGCCTCCCATGGCCTACATCCGGGCGGCGCAGTTTCTGGTGCTGCAGGCGGAGGCGGCTGCCGTCCACCGCACCCGCCTCTACACCCGCCCGGAGGACCTGGGCCCCGACGTCCGGCTGCGGCTGCAGATCGGGGAATTCCTCATGGCCGTGGACTACGTTCAGGGGCAGCGGCTGAGGCGGCAGGTGGCGGAAGGGTTTGTGCGCCTCTTCGACCGGGTGGACGTGCTGCTTCTGCCGACCCTGCCGGTGCCGGCGCCGCCCCTGGGCACCCGCACGGTTCGACTGGGCAGCTCCTCCGAGCCCATCCAGCGGGTGATGACCCGCTTCACGGTGCCTTTCAACCAGAGCGGCCTGCCGGCCCTCTCCGTGCCCATGGGTGCCGACGCAGCGGGCTTGCCGCTGGGGCTGCAGCTGGTGGGCCGGCCGGGCCGGGAGGTGGACGTGCTTCGGGCCGGAATGGCCGTGGAGGCGTTGCTGCGCTTGCGGTGATCGGCTAGCAGGCACCCGGGGCCCCGGCCGCCCATAACGTGAGGGCGGGCCGTGCGGCTGGATCATGGGCGCATGCGCCGGTGGGGTCGGCGGACGGGCCATGGGCCGCTATCCGGGGGATCCTGAAAAGCTGCGGGTGGTCGGGCTGGAAAGCCGACAGCATCGCAACCGACTCGGCCCGGGCCCCGTCACCGTGGCGGGGCGCCGGTTCTGGGCCGACGAGGTCGAGGTGGTCATCCGAGTAGCCCTTCCGGCAGTGTGGGAGGCCGCGAAGCCGGACGCCACACCCGGCCTCCGTCCATCAGGTGCACCACCTCAAAGCCCTCCTCGGCCAGGGCCCGGGCGATGAAGCGGCGGTGGCAGCGCCAGGGCAGGCGCTCGCTGCACAGGAAGGCCACAAGCCCGCCCCGCTCCTGCTCCTGGCGGGCCAGCCGGGCCAGTTCCGCCAGCCCCTCCTGAAAGCGGGCGGTCTTCATCCAGGCCTCGTACCCGCCGGGGCGAAAGCCGCCCAGGCTCTCCCCCATGGGCACGTAGCGCACGCCGGCTTCGGCCAGCCAGCGGGACATGGCCGCCGCCGCGAAGTGGGGGAAGCGGGCGCTGGAGGGAAACCGGCGCACGTCCGCCACGCAGGTGACGCCCCAGTGCACCAGGAGTTCCCGCATGGCCTGCAGGCTGCGGGAGCCGTGGCCCACGCTGGCCACCCGCACGCGCCCGCCGCTCACGGGCGTCACCTACCCCTTTCCGGGCGCCCTTCCCTCACGGCACCAGCACCAGCGCCCCGTCCACCTGGGCCCGCTTGAGCCGCACCAGCGCCTCGTTGGCCTCGGAGAAGGGGACGGGCTGGGCGTGCACCCGCAGGGGGATGCGCTCCGCCAGCTCCAGAAACTCCCGGGCGTCGGCTCGGGTGAGGTTGGCCACGCTGACCAGCTGGCGCTCCCAGTACAGAAGCCCGTAGTCCATGGCCGGAAGGCTGTCCATATGCACCGCGTTGATGGCCACCACGCCGCCCCGCCGCACCGCCTCCAGGGCCCGGGCCACCACCCACCCGGCCGGCGCGAAGGTGATGGCCCGCTCGCAGGCAAAGGGCGGCTTCTGCCCTGCCTCGCCGGCCCAGGCCGCGCCCAGCTCCAGGGCCAGCCGGCGGTGGCGCTCGCTGCGGGAGAAGACGGCCACCCGGCACCCCCAGGCACGGGCTACCTGCAGCGTCAGGTGGGCTGAGGCGCCGAACCCGAACAGGGCAAGGGCCTCGCCCGGCCGCACGCCGGCCACCTTCAGGGAGCGGTAGCCGATGACCCCGGCGCACAAGAGGGGCGCTGCCTCCAGGTCGCTGTAGTTGCCAGGCAGCGGCACCACGGAGCGGGCCGGCGCCACCACCCAGGGGGCGTATCCCCCGTGGGCGTGGTAGCCCGTGAAGCGCGGCCTTTCGCAGAGGTTTTCCCGGCCTTCCAGGCAGTAGCGGCAGCGCCCGCAGGCGTCGTACAGCCACGTCAGCCCGACCCGGCTGCCCACCGCCACCCCGGCGGGCAGCTCGCCGGGGTCCGGGCCCACCGCGGCCACCTCGGCCACCACCTGGTGGCCGGGCACCACGGGCAGGCGCACCGGCGGCAGCTCGCCTTCGGCCACGTGCAGGTCCGTGTGGCAGACGCCGCAGGCCCGCACCCGCAGCAGCACCTCGCCCGGGCCTGGCTCGGGGTCGGGGAGCTCGGCCAGCTTCAGGGGATGCTCCTCGGCCGGGGAGGGAGCAGGCAGGATCCAGGCTTGCACGGGTATCACCGGGCACCCCGGAACGTTCACGCCGGCGGGTGGCGCCCGTCCCAGCATACCGGCCCGGAGTTGCGGCGGGCAAGGTACGCGAGGCGAGGCGGGGCGGGGCGGGCGGGGCGGGGAGGACCCCACCGCCTGGCCGGGGTGGAACGGCGGCCCGGCCCCGGGGCGCAGCGGCAGCAGGATTCCCGGGGCCCGGTGTCGAACAGCTGCCCGAATAGCACAAGGGTGACCGGCATAGCGCCTTCGTGGCAGGGTGCGGGAGCCGGCTGCGGCGGGCGGCTCCCTATTCCCGACCGGCGGTGATGCTCCGGCCCGGTGCCGGAGACGAGCCCGTCAGCCTCAGCGGTGGAGCCGGTGGGAATCCGGCGCCGACGGTACAGTCCGAGTGGGAGAAGGCGACCGGGGCCGGCCGGATAGCGGCAGGCCGGGGGCCCACCACCCCGGGTGTCGCGCCGGACACTCCCTGGCACGGCCCCAGCCGCCCGCCTTGCTGCCGCAGCAGCCCCTTGCCCCCAGCCACCGCCGTGCCGGCCGACCTGCGGGAGAACGGGAGGCGACCGACTGTGAGCGCCTCGGTGCTTACCGGAACGTGGACCGTCAAGGCGGGCCTGGCCCGCATGCTCAAGGGCGGCGTCATCATGGACGTCACCACCCCCGAGCAGGCCCGCATCGCGGAGGACGCGGGGGCAGTGGCGGTGATGGCCCTGGAGCGGGTTCCCGCCGACATCCGGGCCGCCGGCGGCGTGGCCCGCATGGCGGACCCCGACATCATCCAGGCCATCCAGCGGGCCGTCAGCATTCCCGTCATGGCCAAGTGCCGCATCGGCCACTTCGTGGAGGCCCAGGTGCTGGAAGCCCTGGGTGTGGACTTTGTGGACGAAAGCGAGGTGCTCACCCCCGCCGACGAGGAGCACCACATCGACAAGCACCGTTTCAAGGTGCCCTTCGTCTGCGGCGCCCGGGACCTGGGCGAGGCGCTGCGGCGCATCGGCGAGGGCGCGGCCATGATCCGCACCAAGGGGGAGGCGGGTACCGGCGACGTGGTGGAGGCGGTGCGCCACATGCGCCGCATCATGCGGGAGATCCGGGCCCTCACCACCCTCTCCGACGAGGAACTCATGGCCGAGGCCAAGCGAATGGGCGCACCCTATGAGCTGGTGGTGCGGGTGGCCCGGGAGGGACGGCTGCCGGTGGTGAACTTCGCAGCCGGCGGCATCGCCACCCCCGCGGACGCAGCCTTGATGATGCAGCTGGGAGCCGATGGCGTCTTCGTGGGCTCGGGCATCTTCAAGTCCGCCAACCCGGCGGCCCGGGCGCGGGCCATCGTGCGGGCCGTGGCCTACTACCAGGATCCTGCGGTGCTGGCCGAGGTCTCCCGGGGCCTGGGCGAACCCATGATGGGCCGGTCCGCAGCCCGCCTGCCCGAGGCGGAGCGGCTGCAGGTGCGCGGGTGGTAGGGGCGCGCGCTACAGGCGAGGCGGAGGGAGTCTTCCCATGACGGATGGAGCTGAGGCTTCGGGCCTGCCTGCGGGGTCGGGCCGCCCGGTCATCGGGATCCTGGCCCTGCAGGGCTCGGTACAGGAGCACGAGGCGGTGCTGCGGGACCTGGGCGTGCCGGTGCGGCTGGTTCGGCGGCCCGAGCAGCTGGAGGGCCTGGCCGGGCTGGTGCTGCCGGGCGGGGAGAGCACCACCTTCCGGCGCCTGGCCGGAGAGGGGAGTCCCTCGCTGCTGGAGGCGGTGGTGGAGCACTACCGCCGGGGGATGGCCCTGTTCGGCACCTGCGCGGGCTGCATCCTGCTGGCCCGGGAGGTGGTGGAGCAGGCGGAGCCGGGGATGGAGGTTCCCGAAAGCGCCCGGCCGGGGCTGGGGCTTCTGGACGTGACGGTGGAGCGCAACGGGTTCGGGCGGCAGGTGGCCAGCTTCGAGGCGCCCGTGCGGGCCCTGGGAGAGCTGGCCCGGGAAGGTGAGACGCTGCCCGGTGTCTTCATCCGGGCGCCCCGCATCCGCAGCCTCGGGCCCCGGGTGCAGGTGCTGGGCGAGTGGGAGGGCTCCCCGGTGCTGGTTCGCCAGGGGCGCATCCTGGCCAGCACGTTCCATCCCGAGCTCACCGAGGACCGGCGCATCCACCGGTACTTCCTGCAGATGGCCGCCCGGCCCGGGGACGGGGACGGAGGCGGCGGGTGAGGCCCGCCGCCCTGCTCCGGGCGGGGGTCGCTGTCGCTTTTGTTGCTCTGTTGGCCGCTGCGGCGGCGTGGGCGGCACACCCGTGGTGGCTGGCCGCCCTGGGGCGGTTCCTGGTTGTGGAAGACCCCCTGGAGCCGGCCGACGTCATCGTCGTCCTGGGCGGCGACTGGAAGGGCCGGCTGGAGCACGGGGTGGAGCTGTTCCAGCGGGGGGTTGCTCCCCGGCTGCTGGTGACCGGCGGGCGCTGGGTGGCGCCCGGCACCACGGAGTCCGACCTCCTGGCGGCCCTGGCCCGCGAGATGGGGGTTCCCCGGGCGGCCATCCTTCAGGAGCGCACCAGCACCAGCACCTGGGAGGATGCCCTGCGAAGCCTTCCCCTGGTCTGCCGGCTCGGGGCCCGGCGGGTCGTCCTGGTCACCTCGTCGTGGCATTCCCGGCGCGCCCGGTGGGTCTTCCGGCGCGTGTACGGGCCGTGGGGGATCCAGGTGCTCAGCAGCCCCAGCGCCGAGTGGCGCTTCCCGCTCGAGCGCTGGTGGCAGTACCCCGACGGCGGCGAGACCGTCGTGGTGGAGTACGTTCGGCTCTTGTGGTACTGGACGGCCGGCCGCCGCGGCTCTCCGGCGCAGGCCGCGCTGGCCGGCGCCGGCGGTGCGGCGGCCGGCGCAGCGGCCGGCGCTACCGGCCCGGGATGCCTCCAACCGGGCCGGCCAGCCCCAAAAGCAGCAAGAACAGCAGGCTGGTCGTGATCTTCACCAGGCCCGCCACCGCCGGCCGCTCCGCCACACGCCGCCTGCTCCCCTCGGGTTTATGGTACATTACCGGCGAGCCCGACCGGCGGGCGTGCACGGCCCGTGCCCGCAGGGCCGGCATCGTCAACGTCGACGCACGGGGAAGGGGGCGAGGGGGATGGGCCAGGGCAGCGGCCCGCTGGCCGCAGGGGAGCCCGCCGGCACCCGCTGGCCGCGGGCGCTCACCGTCGCCGGGTCGGACAGCGGGGGCGGCGCAGGCATCCAGGCGGACCTGAAGACCTTCTTCGCGCTGGGGGTGTTCGGCACCAGCGCCATCACCGCGCTCACCGCGCAGAACACGGTGGGCGTCCAGGGTGTCTTTCCCGTGACGGCCGAGTTCGTGGCCCGGCAGATGGACTCCGTCCTGCAGGACATCGGCGCCGACGCCGCCAAGACGGGCATGCTCTTCGATGCGGCCATCATCGAGGCGGTGGCCGACCGGCTGCGGGCGTACCGGGTGGAACGCCTGGTGGTGGACCCCGTCATGGTGGCCAAAAGCGGCGACCCCCTCCTGGCGCCCCAGGCGGTGGAGGCCCTGCGGCGCCTTCTGCTTCCCCTGGCGCTGGTGGTGACGCCCAACCTGCCCGAGGCCGAGACGTTGTGCGGCTTTGCGGTGCGCAGCCCAGCCGACATGCGCCGGGCGGCGCAACAGCTGCACCAGTTGGGCTGCCGCTACGTGGTGGTCAAGGGGGGCCACCGCGTGGACGAGCCGGGCCGCGCGGTGGACGTGGTGTACGACGGCAGGGAGTTCGTGGAGCTGTCCGCCGACCGGGTGGACACCCCGCACACCCACGGCACGGGCTGCACCTTCTCGGCGGCCATCGCCGCCTACCTGGCCCGGGGACTTGCCCCCCTGGAGGCCATCGGGCGGGCCAAGCAGTTCATCACCCGGGCCATCCAGAAGGCACGGCCGGTGGGTCAGGGCAGGGGGCCCACCAACCCCTGGGCAGCCCTGGACCTGGCGGGCGTCACGGCGGACTGAAGGCGCACGCCGCAACAAGGCCGGGGGTGGCACCGGGCATGGCAGGACAGGTGGACTGGAGCGTCTACGTCATCACCGACTCCCGCCTGTGCGGCCGGCCGCTTCTGGCATGCGTGGAGCAGGCCCTGCGGGCCGGCGCGACGGTGATCCAGCTGCGGGACAAGCAGGCCACCACCCGCCAGCTGGTGGAGATGGGGAGGGCGCTGGCGGAGCTGTGCCGGCGCTTCGGGGCCACCTTCATCGTCAACGACAGGGTGGATGTGGCGCTGGCCGTGGAGGCCGATGGGGTGCACGTGGGCACCGACGACATGCCCGTGGCCCTGGCCCGCCGGCTCATGGGGCCGGGCCGCATCGTGGGGGCGTCGGTGGAAAGCCCGGAGGAGGCCCGCCAGGCCGAGCGGGAAGGGGCCGATTACCTGGGGGTGGGGCCCATCTTCGCCACCTCCACCAAGCCCGATGCAGGCGAACCCCGGGGGCCACAGCTGCTGCAGGCTGTGCGGCAGGTCACCCGGCTGCCCCTGGTGGCCATCTCCGGCATCACCGCGGCCAACGCCCCGCTGGCCATCCAGGCGGGTGCGGACGGGGTGGCCGTCATCTCCGCCGTCATGGCGGCCCCGGACCCGGAGGCCGCCACCCGGCAGCTGGCCCTCGCGGTGCGCCGCGC
>DATCLL010000282.1:0-8707 GCA_036563935.1 Limnochordales bacterium
GGTGATGGCCACCACGTCGGCCGGGGGCAACCCCTCCGGCAGCTGCCACGGGTCCAGGTACACCTGCACTCCCCGGTCCGTCACGATGCGGAAGCTGGCGTGCCGGATCCGCTGGACTTCCACCCCTGACCCCTCCCGTCCTGCACGTGGCCGCCGGCACAAGCCCCGGCCCCCTGGCTGAGGTTAAGCCTACCATACCGGCCGCCCGGCACGCACGCCGGCCGCAGGCAGCCGGGCCACGGCCGCACCCACCCACCGGCCCGCAAAGGTTTTCCCCGCCCGCACTGCTCGTACGGAACTTTCCTTCCAAACTCGACCACCGCTCATGGTAGACTGTCGGTGAGGAGGGAAGGCCCATGCCGCCAGCCGGCGCGGCGCCCAACACCCGCACGAGCCTGATGCGGTTGCTGCTCTACCACAAAGACGGGATGACCGTGGAGGAACTGGCCTCGGCCCTGGGCATCAGCCGCAGCGCCGTACAGCAGCACCTGGCCCTCCTGGAACGGGAGGGGATGGTGAGCGCCTCATCCCGGCGCCGGGCAGCCGGCCGGCCCTCTCGGGTGTTCCGCCTCAGCGATGCCGGTTACGAGCAGTTCCCCCGCCGCTACGACCTTTTGTCCACCCGCACCCTGCAGGTTCTGCAGCAGTCCATGGGGGAGCAGGCCCTGGAGCAGCTGCTGTCCCAGGTGGCCGAACAGGTGGCATGCGAACTCATGCCCCGGGTGCAGGCCGCCGCCCCATCCCGCCGGGTGGCGGTGGTGGTGGGCCTCATGAACGAGCTGGGCTACGAGGCCCGGGCGGCCGACGACCTGCAGAGCATCGAGGCGGTCAACTGCGTCTACCACCACCTGGCCGCCCAGACCCGGGCCGTGTGCCGGTTCGATGTGCGGCTGTTGTCCCGGCTTCTGGGCTGCTGCGTGGAACAGTCGGCCTGCATGGCCGACGGAGCGCCCCACTGCCTGTTCCACCTGCAGCCGTCGGGCCCGCCGCCGGCGGCCGCCCCCGGTGAGGGGGCGCGGGACGGGCGGCCCGCCGGCCAGGCGGCCGATTCCCAGGCCGACCACTCCGGGCCTTGACGGCGGCCGGGTGCCCCCGCACCGGGGCAGAGGCCGGCGAAGTTTTGTACGGGGTTTCCCGCCCGGTGGTGCTGCCTTTCACCGAGAGGAGGATACGGGGGCCGGTGCCCTTCGCTGCGTCGCTGGTTGTCCTGACCGCCCTGCTGCTGGCCGCGGGTGAAGCCTGCGCCGGCGCCGAACCCACAGGGCCCCTGCCCAACCCCCTGCGCGCGGACGTGCTGGTGGTGGGAGGAACCCCGCCGGGCTGGGCAGCGGCGGTGGCCGCGGCACGGCAGGGAGCGTCGGTGGTGCTGCTGGAGCCCCGTTCCGAGCTGGGGGGCGACATCACCGGCGCCTGGCTCAACACCTTCGACATGAACTGGGGGCCCAACCGGGAGCACCTGACCCGGGGGTTGTTCCTGGAGCTGTACCGGGTGCTGGGGCAGACGTTCGACGTGGCCCAGGCCAGGGAGCTGTTCCACCGCATCGCCCGCTCGCAGCCGCGGCTGCGGGTGCTCCTGAACACCCGGGTGCGCTATCCCCTCACCCAGCAGGGGCGGATCATCGGCGTCCTGGCCGAGGGGCCCGACCTGGCGCCCGTCACGGTGCTGGCCCGGCAGACCATCGACGCCACCGACGACGGGGCGGTGGCGGTGGCAGCGGGCGTGCCTTACACGGTGGGGCGGGAGGAGTCGGGCCTGGACCGCCGCATGCAGGCGGCCACCCTCATCTTCCGCCTGGCGGGAGTAAACCCCGCCGGCGTCGCCCGCTACCTGCGGGAGGTGGAGCAGCCCTTCGGGCGGGGCGGCATGTGGGGCCGCACCGCCTGGGGGTACCGGGAGCCCATGCGGGGCTTTCGGGCCCGCAGTCCCCGGGCGGCGGCCTACGACCTGAACCTGGGCTGGCAGAGCGACGGGACGGTGCTGGTGAACGCCCTGCAGGTTTTCGACGTGGACGGCACGGACCCTGCCTCGGTGGCCGAAGGGCGGGCGCTGGCCCTGGCGGAACTGGACGGCCTGGTGGCCTACCTGCGCCAGGCGGCGCCCGGCTTTCAGCGGGCGGTGCTGGTGGGGGCGGCCCCCTACCTGTACATCCGGGAGACCCGGCACATCTTCGGCAGGTACCGCATGCGGGAGGAGGACATCCTGGAGGGCAGCGACTTTTGGGACCGCATCGCCGTTGCCTCATACCCCATCGACATCCACCCCTACCAGCCCGGGCAGTTTTACCCCTTCTCCCCGGTGCGCCGGGCGTACAGCATCCCCTACCGGATGCTGGTGGCCTCGGGGGTGGAGGACCTGCAGGTGGTGGGCAAGGCCCTGTCCGCCTCCTACGTGGCCTACGGTTCCCTGCGCGTCATCCCCACCCTCATAGCCCTGGGTGAAGCGGCCGGAACCGCAGCGGCCCTGTGCGTGCAGTGGGACATCTCCCCCTCCCGCCTGGCGGTCGACCCCGACGCGCTGGCCGCCCTGCAGAACCGGCTGGTGGCCCAGGGTGCCTACCTCACCCACCCCGGGTCCGTGGCCGTCCGCACCGGCGGTTCGGACGTCACGGCGCAGTGACGCTCGGGGGGTGTCGGCCGTGAGCAGCGTGTTCATCGTCTCCAACCGCCTGCCCTACACGGCGGCGGTTCGACGGGACGGGGTGCGGCTGGTGGCCAGCACGGGCGGGCTGGCCACGGGCTTGAGTTCCGTGTACCGCCAGGGCAAGACCCTGTGGGTGGGCTGGCCCGGGGTGCCCGCCGACCGGCTGGAGCCTTCCCAGCGCCAGCAGCTGACCCGGGTGCTGTGGGAGAAGGGCTGCGTACCCGTCTTCCTGGACGAGCAGGAGGTGCAGGAGTTCTACCTGGGCTTTTGCAACCGAAGCATCTGGCCCCTGTTTCACTACTTCCCCCAGCAGGCGGTGCACGAACGGTCCCTGTGGGAGGCCTACCGGCGGGTCAACCAGCGCTTCGCCGACGCGGTGGCGGAGCTGGCCACGCCGGAGTCCATCATCTGGGTGCACGACTACCAGCTGATGCTGCTGCCGGCCCTGCTGCGGGCGCGGCTGCCCCGGGCTGCCATCGGCTTTTTCCTGCACATCCCCTTCCCCGCCTTTGAGGTGTTCCGGATGCTGCCGTGGCGGCGGGAGCTTCTGGAAGGGGTGCTGGGGGCCGACCTGGTGGGGTTCCACACCCACGAGTACTGCCTGCACTTCCTGGACTGCGTGCAGCGGCTGGTGGGGGGCCAGCAGCGGCTGGGCTACCTGACCGTGGGCGGGCGGCTGGTGCGGGTGGAGGCGTTCCCCATGGGCATCGACTACGAGCGCTTCGCCGGCGCCCAGGAGCTGCCCGAGGTGCGCCGGGAGATCGACCGCCTGCGCCAAAAGCTGGGCGGCCTGCGGGTGGTGCTGTCGGTGAGCCGCCTGGACTACTCCAAGGGGATCCCCCAGCGGCTGGCCGCGTTCGACCTGCTGCTGGAGCGGCACCCCGAGCTGCGGGAGCAGGTGACGCTGGTGCTGGTGGCGGTTCCCTCCCGCACCGAGGTGCCCGCCTACCAGGCCCTGAAGCGCCAGGTGGAAGAACAGGTGGGCCAGATCAACGGCAAGCACGGCACGCTGGGCTGGATGCCGGTATGGTACCTGTACCGGGCCGTTCCCTTCGCCACCCTGGCCGCGCTGTACCGGCTCGCCCACGTGGCCCTGGTGACCCCCTTCCGGGACGGCATGAACCTCATCGCCAAGGAGTTCGTGGCCAGCAAGACGGACGGCCGGGGAGTGCTCATCCTCAGCGAGATGGCCGGCGCCGCCAGGGAGATGACGGAGGCCCTCCTGGTCAACCCCCATGACGTGGAGGCCATCGAGGACGCTCTGTACCGGGCCCTTTGCATGCCCGAGGACGAACAGGTGGCCCGCAACCGGCTCATGCAGGAGCGGCTGCGGCAGTTTCCCGTGCAGCGGTGGGCCATGGAGTTCGTGGAGCACCTGCGGCAGGCCCACGGGCTGCAGGAAGAGGTGACGGGGCGGGCCCTGACGGAGGAGGTCCGGGCCGAGCTGCTGCGGCAGTACCGCCAGGCCCGCCGGCGGCTTTTGGTGCTGGATTACGACGGGACGCTGGTGCCCTTCGCCCCCCGGCCCGACCAGGCCGCACCGGACCCGGCCCTGCTGGACCTGCTGGGCCGGCTGTGCGCCGACCCCCGCAACACGGTGGTGCTGGTGAGCGGCCGAGACCGCCACAGCCTGGAGCGGTGGTTCGGCGGGCTGACGTTGGAGCTTGCGGCCGAACACGGCGTCTGGGTCAGGGAGGGGGCCGGCCCCTGGAAGCTGGCCCAGGAGGTTTCGGACGAGTGGAAGAGGGAGGTGTACCCCATCCTGGAGGCGTACGCCACCCTGACCCCCGGCGCCTTTGTGGAAGAGAAGGGCTTTTCCCTGGTGTGGCACTACCGCGGCGTGGAACAGAAGCTGGCCGAGACCCGCAGCCGGGAACTGAAGGGAACGCTGGCCATGCTCACCGCGCCGCTGGACGTGGGGGTGCTGGAGGCCGACCGGGCCCTGGAGGTGAAACCTCTGCAGGCCCACAAGGGCCGTGCGGTGCGCCGCTGGCTGCAGGCCGGGCCCGGCGGCGACGCCAGGTACGACTTCGTGCTGGCCGCCGGTGACGATTTCAGCGACGAGGACATGTTCGCCGCCGTGGAGCCGTACGGGTGGACCGTGCGGGCCCGGCCGGGCCCCACCCGGGCCCGTTTCTGGGTGCAGGGGTACCGGCAGGTGCGGGAGCTTCTGGAGGAGCTGGCGACGGGCGGACACAGGCCCGGATAGGGCGTGCCGCCGGACGGCGGGGCGGCTCGGGTGACGCAGGGGAAGGGGACGAGCAGGCCGGTATGCTGGACCAGGTGCTGTACGGCAACTCCCTGTGGCGGTGGCTGGCAGCGGCCGCCCTGGCGGCAGGCGCGTACGGGGCCATGCGGCTGCTGCAGGGGGTCACCCGCCGGCACCTGGTTCACCTGACCCGGCGCACGGCCAGCAACTGGGACGACCTGCTGGTTCACCTGGTGGACCGGCGCACCCACGCCCTGTTCTTCCTGGCGATGGCGGTGTACGCGGGCACGCTGGCGCTGCAGCTGCCGGAACGGGCCCAGGCGGCCCTGCGGGGGCTGGCGGTGGCGGCCTTTTTCGCTCAGGCCGCCTGGTGGGCCAACGGGGCCATCGGGTACTGGTTCGGCGAGGCGTACCGCCGCCAGCAGGCCACCGATCCGGACAGCGCCTCCGCCTATTACCTGCTGTCGCTGCTGTCCCGGGTGGCCCTGTGGAGCGTGGTGGTGCTGGCGGTTCTGCACAACCTGGGCATCAACATCACCGCGCTGGCCACCGGGTTGGGCGTGGCCGGCGTGGCGGTGGCCCTGGCAGTGCAGAACATCCTGGGGGACCTGTTCGCCTCCCTGTCCATTTTGCTGGACAAGCCCTTTGTGGTGGGCGACTTCATCATCGTGGGCGACTACATGGGTACAGTGGAGCACATCGGCATCAAGACCACCCGGGTGCGCAGCCTGGGAGGCGAGCAGATCGTCTTTTCCAACGCCGACCTGCTGGGAAGTCGCATTCGCAACTACAAGCGCATGTACGAGCGGCGGGTGCTCTTCCAGGTGGGGGTGACCTACTCCACGCCCCACCAGAAGCTGGAGCGCATCCCCACCATCCTGCGGGAGATCGTGGAGGCCCAGCAGGAAGTGCGCTTCGACCGGGCCCACTTCGCCCGGTACGGGGATTTCGCCCTCATCTTCGAGGTGGTCTACTACGTGCTGCGCCCCGACTACAACTTCTACATGGACGTGCAGCAGGCCATCAACCTGGCCATCTACCGGCGCTTCGCAGAAGAGGGCATCAAGTTTGCATTTCCCACCCAGACCATCTACCTGGCAAGAAGCTGGACGGCGGCTCAGGAGCCGCTTTGGCCTCCGGTAGCGGATCAGACTAGCAGAGGTGCGACCACCCAGGCTTAGGATGGAGCAGGCGAGGAGCCCGACGGGGGTGATAGGGCCGCGCTGACCCGCTCCACCACAAAGCGGGCATCGGATAGAGCCCTGGCGGCGTCCTCCCGGGTGTACTGTTCCGTGGGTATGAAGTCCACGTCGCCGTCAAAGGAGAACTCCCTCTCCTTGCGCAGCCAGCGGGAAATGGCCGCCATGCGCTCCACGTCGGGCTGCAAGGACTGCGGCAGCCGCTCTCGCAGCTGCAGCATCACAGGACCCACGTCATGCCACTTGGGTGGGTCTACGCCCATGTACTGCAGCACCGCCTTGAGGGCCAGCTCGACCACTTCCTGGGCCTCGCGGACCACATCCGAATACGCCTGTTCTTCCATGAGCACGTCAAGCACCCGAAGCCGCCGCTGGGCCTTCCACAGGTAGGCTTCTCCCAGTGTCTGGCTGGTCACAGCTCGATCACGTCCCCAGGGCGGAAGTCGGGTTTCAGATCCCAGTACCACGACCCGCCGTAGCGGACGCGGCGAGCCCCCAGCTCCTGCAGCCGGGCCCGCAGGCGTTCAAGACGGCCTCGCAGGAACCCGTGCGGGTCGTACAAGATGCGGGCATCGTAAACCATGTCCAGCAAGAGCGGGCTGCCAGCCTCGACTTCTTCCGGCGTTTTCAAAACGGGACTCAGTTCTGTCAAGACGCCTTGCCCGGCCAGCGATTGCAGCAGCCCGGCCACCCGGGCTTCCACCTCCTCGAACTCCTGAACCCGGGCCAACCGGCTCAGGGGGAGGTCGCGGACCACCACCAGCAGGTCCACGTCCGAGTCGGGCCGGGGCGTACCCCGGGCCACCGAGCCGAAAACCGCCACCGCCACCAGCCGCTCTCCGAAGACCTCGCGGCAGGCTCGTGACGTCTCGGATAACACTTTCTCAAAAGCCTCCGCCATGGACCCTGTGGCATGCATCTGTCCATCCGAATCCAATGGCGTCGGGTCAAGCAGTTGCTACCCTCACCGGAGGGGCATGCGAACCCTGGTGCCGGCGGTGGGATTCGAACCCACACGGGGGCTGCCCACTCGATTTTGAGTCGAGCGCGTCTGCCGTTCCGCCACGCCGGCACGTCCTGCAGCGGGCCGAGAGGGCGCCCGCCTGCCCTCCGGCAGGGCCGGAGGCACCAACGGGCGCGCCTATGATACCAGCAGCCGCCACAGCTCGTCAACGGGCGCTTCCGCCAGCTCCTGGCGGCTTCCGTCCGGCCGCACCCGCACCACCCGGGCCAGCCCCCGGCCCCCCCGGCCCGCCTCGCCCTGCGCCCCTGACCCTACACCCTCCACCACGGCGCCGATGACCGTGGCCTCCACCCCTTGCTCCCGCAGGGCCCGGGCCACCTCCTCGCCGCGGGGTGCAGCCACCAGCAGGGTCCCCGAGGAGATGAGGCAGAGCGGGTCGGCGCCCAACGCCTGGCAGATCCGGCGGGTCTCCTCCCGCAGCGGAACCCGCTGCTCCCACACCTCCGCGCACACCCCCGAGGCCTGGCACATCTCCCACACGGCCCCCAGCAACCCGCCCTCGGTGGCGTCGTGCATGGCATGAACCCCCAGCGCCGCCGCCGCCAGGCCCTCCCGCACGACGCTCACCTCCTCCAGAAAGCCCCGGGCCCGCTCCACCACTGCCTTGCCCACCGCCTCAGCCAGCCGCTCCCCCATCTCCCAGGCCAGCACCGCCGTCCCCTCCAGGGCCGCGGCCTTGGTCATGAGCAGCTGGTCACCGGGCCGGGCACCCGCCGACGTCACCAGCCTGCCGGGTTCCACCAGGCCCAGGGCCGTCAGCACCACGACAGGTTCCCGCACCTTGACCGTGCGTTCCGTGTGACCGCCCAGCACCTCCACGCCCAGCTGGCAGCACGCCTGGGAGATCTCCTCCATCACCCGGCGAATCTCGCCATCGTCTGTCTGCAGCGGCAGCAGCAGCACCACCTGCAGCCCCACGGGCTCGGCACCCATGGCCGCCACGTCGTTGGTGGCCACGAACACCCCGAGCCTCCCCATCCCGGGCCCCAGCCCCGTGATAGGGTCGCTGGAGACCACCAGGGTCCGCCCGCCGCACTCCAGCGCCGCAGCATCCTCCCCCAGCCCCGCCCGCACCCGCACCTCGGGCCTGCGCCTGCCCAGGTACGGCAGCACCAGTTCCTGCAGCCGCTGCGGGGCCAGCTTGCCCGCCGCCCTCACCGCCGCGGCACGTCCCCCTCGTCGGCCAGCCGGCGCACCGCCCGCTCAAAGGCCCGCACCGTCGCCTCCACGTCCTCCTCGGTGTGGGCCGCGGACAGAAAGCCGCCGTTGCGCATGAAGTCCACGCCCTCCACCAGCATGGCCCGCCGCAGCCGGTGGATGAGCCCTCCCCGCACCGCCCGGGCAAAGGCCCGATAGTCGCCGGCGGGCCACCACCGGCCCCGCTCGTCCTGCACCCCTTCCACGCCCAGGGCCACGTGGAACCACGAGGCCTCCCCGTAGGCAAAGCCCACCACCCGCTGGCGGGCCAGCGCCTCGTTCATGCCCCGCACCAGCGCATCGGCCAGCTGGGAAGCCCGCCGGGTGGCCTCCCCCCTGGCCACCTCCTTCAGCATGGCGATGCCCGCCGCCGCCGACAGGGGGTTGGCGTTGAAGGTGCCCTGGTGGGCCACCTTCTCCAGCGCGTCCCGCTGGGG
>DATCLL010000283.1:0-6190 GCA_036563935.1 Limnochordales bacterium
CGGCCCACGGGCAGTAGCGGGCCGACGCGGGCGGCTGCCGGCAAGGGGGAACGCCGTGAGGGTTCGCCGCGTTTGCATGGGCCTTGCCGCCGGAATGCTGCTTGCGGCCATGGCGGGCGGGCTGGCGCGCATGGGCTGGGGTGCCGGCCCGGTCCCGGCCCGCTCCCTGGCCGGCATGCACGGCGCGCTGATGGTAAACGGCTTTCTGGGCACCCTCATCACCCTGGAGCGGGCCGTGGGCGCGGGCCGACCTTGGGCCCTGGCGGCTCCGGTGCTGGCGGCCCTCTCCGGCGTGCTGTCCCTGTGGCCCCGGGGACAGCCACTGGCGCCCGCCGCGGCGTGGGGGGCCGGGCTGGTGGCTACAGCGGTGCTGGGAGCGCTTTGGCGGCGGCACCGGCAGCTCCCGGTGCTGTGGCTTGCGGCCGCGGCGGGAGCTTGGACGGCCGGAAATGGCCTGTGGGCGGCGGGCTTGCCCCTGGCCCGGGTGGTGGGCTGGTGGGTGGCCTTCCTGGTGGTGACCATCGCAGCGGAGCGTCTGGAGCTGGCCCGCATCGCCCGCCCTTCCCCGAAAGCCCGCCGGACGTTGACCCTGGCCCTGGCAGTTCTGGCCGGCGGGCTTGTGGCAAGCTCGTGGGGAGCTACCTGGGGTCTACGGGTGAGCGGGGCCGCCTGGGCAGCGCTCGGGTTGTGGCTGGCCCGCTACGACGTGGCCTGGCGCAGCCGCCGCCTGGGCGGCTTTGCCCGCTATTCGGCGGCAGCGCTGCTGTTGGGGTATGGCTGGCTTGTGGCGGGCGCCGGTCTGTGGATGGCCGCCGCTTCCCGCTGGGGCGCAGGGCCGCTGTATGACGCCATGCTGCATGCGCTGCTGCTGGGCTTCGTCATGAGCATGATCTTCGCCCACGCGCCCATCCTGCTGCCCGCCCTGACGGGGGTGGCTGTGCCGTTTGTCCGGGGGTTTTACCTTCCCCTGGCCGCCCTGCACGCCTCCACGGCGTGGCGGGTGGTGGCAGACCTGATGGCAGCCTGGGGCCCTGCGGCCCCTGCGGGGGCCGCGATGCGGCCCTGGAGCGGCCTCGCCAACGTCGCGGCGGTGCTCACCTTCGGGGCCGTCCTGCTGCGGGCCGTGCGCCTGCAGGGGCACACGGCAGGCCAAGCCTCGCGACCGCTCAGTACTCCCGGGCAGCCTGCTGGAAGCGGGGCAGTTCCTGCAGGAACGCCTGCACCACCCTCGGGTCGAACTGGCTTTCCGCCCCTTCCCGGATGAGCTCCGCCTCCCGTGCGGGCGGCTGGCGCGCTGCAGCGACTCCGGGAACGGCTCTGGCTCTCCCCGCCAGCGGAAGATCCGGCGGAAACCGTCGCCCGCCCGGATACGCCGAAGCGCCGCCTGGCTGCCCCGACGGAACCTGCGGCCCGGGACCCACGTACCATGAAGGGCCGCCGCAAACGCAAGCCGCCGCCAGCCAGCTGCGGCGGCTCAGCCAGGGCGGCCGGACAGGGGTTGGCATGGGTGTGCGGTCTGGCAGGTTGGGTGGACTTCCGGCGGGACATGAACCCTGAAGACGCCGAGCAGGCCCGGCGCATGGCCCGCGCCGTGGCCTGCCGGGGGCCCGACGACGAGGGGGTGTGGCTGGGGCGCCACGCCGCCCTGGGGCACCGGCGGCTGGTGGTGGTGGACCGGGCGGGGGGCCGCCAGCCCATGGTGTGGAGCGACGGGGCCCAAACCTTCGTGCTGCTGTACAACGGCGAGCTGTACAACACCCCGGAACTCCGCCGGGAGCTTGCCGGCCTGGGATGGGAGTTCCAGGGCTACGGGGACACCGAGACGCTGCTCGCGGCGTTCGTCCAGTGGGGACGCCGCTGCCTGGAACGTCTGAACGGCATCTTCGCGTTCGCCGTCTGGCAGCAGCCCCACGAGAGGCTGTTCCTGGCCCGGGACCGCCTGGGCGTCAAGCCGCTGTTTTATGCCCCCAGGGCCGGCGGGTTGGTCTTCGGCTCCGAGCTGAAAGCGCTGCTGGCCCACCCGTGGGTTCCCCCTGAACTGGACGAAGAGGGCCTCAACGAGGTGCTGGTCATGGGGCCGGGCCGCTCCCCGGGCCACGGGGTGTTCCGGGGCGTCTTTGAGGTGCGGCCCGGCCACTGGGTGGAATTCGACCGCCACGGGCTTCGCCAGGGGGCGTACTGGGAACTGCAAAGCGCCGTCCACACCGACGACGCCCCCACCACCGCCCTGCGGGTGCGGGAACTGTTGGAGGACAGCGTGCGCCGCCAGCTGGTCTCCGACGTGCCCATCTGCACCATGCTCTCGGGGGGCATCGACTCCAGCGCCATCACCGCGCTGGCTTGCCGGGCCCTGGGAGAGCAGGGCAAGGGCCCCCTGCTCACCTTCTCCGTGGACTACGAGGACAACCAGGCCTTCTTCCGCCCCAGCGAGTTTGTGCCCCACGACGACCGTCCGTGGACGGACCTGGTCTCCGCCACGTTGGGCACCGTGCACCGGCGGGTGGTGCTCCACCACGTGGAGCTGGCCGAAGCCCTGCGGGGTGCGCTGCGGGCGAGGGACCTGCCCGGCATGGCGGACGTGGACAGTTCCCTCTATCTGTTCTGCCGGGCCATCCGGGAACACGCCACGGTGGCCCTGTCAGGCGAGTGCGCCGACGAGGTGTTCGCAGGCTACCCGTGGTTTCGCCGGCCGGAGGACCTGGCCGCCCCTACCTTTCCGTGGGTGCGCAATGTGGAAAGCCGGCTGAACCTGTACTCCCCCGAGCTGGTGGCGAAGCTGTCGCCCCGGGAGTACTTGCTGGCACGTTACCGCCAGGCCCTGTCGGAAGTGCCCCGCCTGGAGGGGGAACCGCCGGCCGAGGCCCGGCTGCGGGAGGTGCAGTACCTCACCATCACCCGGTTCATGCCCGTGCTGCTGGACCGCATGGACCGGATGAGCATGGCCTTTGGGCTGGAGGTGCGGGTTCCCTTCTGCGACCACCGGCTGTTGCAATACGTCTGGAACATTCCCTGGCCCCTGAAGCGCTGGGAAGGCCAGGAGAAGGGGATCTTGCGCCTGGCCCTGCAGGGCCTGCTGCCGCCTGCCGTGCTGCAGCGGCGCAAAAGCCCCTACCCCAAGACCCACCACCCCGACTACCTGCGGGTGGTGCGGGAGTGGATTCTGGACATCTTGCGGGATCCCCACGCGCCCCTGGCCCAGCTGGTGGACCGCCAGGCCCTGCGGCGCTTTGCCTGCGAGCAGGTGGAGTCCCTGACCTTGCCCTGGTTCGGCCAGCTCATGACGGGCCCCCAGCTGCTGGCCTACCTGGCCCAGGTGGACACCTGGATGCGGGAGTATCGGGTGCAGCTGCGACTGTAACGGGTTGTACCTGCCAGGACAGGGAATTGCTCGGCCACCAGCGCCCGACATTGCGGCAGGGAACTGAAAGCGTTCCCCGAATGCCAGTACTGCCCGAGCGGGTTTACCCTCCCGGCCGACAGGGGTGAGCTGCAGGATGCGGCAACGGGCGCGGCGTGTACCGGTCTGTGGATGCCTGCGGGCAGCAGCTGCAGCGCTGGCGTTGGCGTGGGCGGCATGGGCGGGGACGGCCCCCCCTTCCCACGCGGGGGCCGTGCGGCTGGGGGTGCTGTACTCCCTCACCGGCCCCTTCGCCCCGTCGGGGGCGCTGGCGGGCTTCCGGGGGACCAAGATCGCCATCGACATGGCCAACGAGCGGGGAGGCGTCGCGGGGCGCTACCGGGTGGAGTACGTATCCGTGGACGCGCAGAGCAACCCCGACATCGCCATCCGGGAGGCCCAGCGCCTCATCAGCGTGGAACGGGTTCCGGCCATCGTGGGGGTTTACTCCAGCTCCATCGCGGTGCCCCTGGCCGCCATCGCGGACCGCTCCCGCACCGTGCTGTGGGTGACCATCGCCATCTCCGACGCGGTGGTGCGGGACAAGCATTACCGCTACGTCTTCCGGCCCACCGTGCCTGCGTTCCGCTACGGGGAGACGTCGGTGCAGTTCATCCGGGACGTGTCCCAGGAGCGCCTGGGCGCGCCGGTGCAGCAGGTGCGCTTTGCGGTGGTGTACGAGGACGGCCCGTACGGCACCTCCACCGCCGAGCGCAACGTGGACGTGCTACGGGAGCTGGGCATCCAGCCCGTGCTGCGTCAGGCGTATTCCAGCCGCAGCACGGACCTCTCCTCCCTGGTCCTGCAGCTTCGGGCCGCCCGGCCGGACATCATCCTGCACACGGGGTACTTCCCTGACACGGTGCTGCTGCTGCGCCAGGCCCGGGAGCTGGGTTTGAAGTTCAAGGGGATCCTGGGACACGGGGCCGGTTACGCCAACCTGGCGGGTCTTGCGGAGGCCCTGGGCAAGGAGGGCGGAAACTACCTGTTCAACATTGACCCTCCTGCCGCCCAGATCATCAACCCCCGCCAGCTGGCACCGGGGATACCGGAGCTCATCCGGGAGTTCCTGAGCCGCTACGAGCGAGAGTTCGGGGACGCCAACCCGCCGGCCCACGCCACCATGGGGTTCGCCCACACCTGGGTCCTGCTGCAGCACGTGCTGCCCCGGGCACTGCAGCTGGCCGGCCAGATCACGGCTGACTCCATCCGGCAGGCGGCGCTGGAGCTGGACCTGCCGGACGGCAGCACCCCCATCGGGTACGGGGTGCGCTTTGCAGCGCCTGAGGATGAGTGGAGCGGCCAGAACGTGCGGGCCCGGCCCGTGGTGATGCAGTGGGTCAACGGGCAGCTGCGCCTGGTGTACCCGTTCGCCATGGCGGGCGCGCCGCCGGTGCTGCCCTACCCCTCCGACTCGCCCTACGCACCGTGACGGGAGAACGGGTGGGCGGCCGGTGAGCGCGCCCCTGCTGGAGGTGGAGGGCCTCACTAAGCGCTACGGCGCCTTCACGGCCCTGCACCAGGTCTCCTTTGCGGTGCACGAGGGAGAGCTGGTGGGCCTCATCGGGCCCAACGGGGCGGGAAAGACCACCCTGTTCCACGTCATCTCCGGGGTGGCAGCGCCCACCCGGGGCGAGGTGTGCTTTCGGGGACGGCGCGTCAGCGGATGGACGCCGGATCGCCTGTGCCACCTGGGCATCGCCCGCACCTTCCAGATTCCCAGGCCCGTACGGCGGCTCACGGTGCGGGAGAACATCCTCCTCGCGGCCACCTACGGGGCCGGGCCAGGCCCCGCTCTGTCGCCCGAAGCCTGCATGGAGTGGGCAGGTCTGCGGGTGGATCCGGATAGCTACCCCGACCAGCTGACCACGGTGGATGTCAAGCGCCTGGAGCTGGCCAGGGCCCTGGCGGCCCGCCCGAAGCTTCTGCTGGTGGACGAGGGCTTGAGCGGCCTTCGCCACCAGGAGATGGAGCAGGCAGTCCAGGTGCTGCGCCGGCTGCGGGACGAGCTGGGGATCACCATCCTCTGGGTGGAGCACGTCATGCGGGTGCTCATGCGCAGCGTGGATCGGGTTATCGTGCTCAACTACGGCGAGAAGATCGCCGAGGGCCCGCCCGGGCAGGTCAGCCGGGACCCCCGGGTCATCGAGGCCTACCTGGGAAGCGGGGGCCCGGAGTGAACGGGCGGCTCGGGGCTGGCCGGCCGCGGCGTACGGTGGGGGGAGGCTCTCGCCAGTGCTGCGCGTCAGCGCCCTGAACGCGGGCTACGGGTCGCTGCAGGTGCTGTGGGACGTCCACCTGGAGGTGGGTTGCGGGGAACTGGTGGCCCTGGTGGGACCCAACGGCGCCGGCAAGACCACCCTGCTGCGGGTGGTGGTGGGGCTTCTGCCCGCCTGGAGCGGCCGGGTGGAGTTCCAGGGGACGCTGCTTTCCGGCATGTCCACCCCGGCCATCGTGGGGCGGGGGGTTACCTGCGTTCCCGAGGGAAGGCGGTTGTTCGCAGGCCTGACGGTGGAGGAGAACCTGCGCCTGGGAGCCTTCGCGCCGGCGGCGCGCAGGCTGGTGGAACAGAGCCTGCAGGAGGTGTACCACCTGTTCCCCGCGCTGGCTCGCCGCCGCCGCCAGCTGGCCGGAACCCTCTCCGGCGGCGAGCAGCAGATGCTGGCCATCGGCCGCGCCCTCATGTCCCGGCCGCGCCTTTTGCTGCTGGACGAGCCGTCCCTGGGGCTGGCCCCCCACGTGGTGCGCCACATGTTCGCCATCATCGAAAGCCTGCGCCAGGGCGGCCGCAGC
>DATCLL010000284.1:0-2001 GCA_036563935.1 Limnochordales bacterium
GCTGCTGCGGGGGCTGGGCGCGGCGGTAGGGCTGGTGGAGTTCGGCAAGACCCAGCCCGTGCGGGTGCTGGTGCGCCGCTTCGGCATTCCCGCGGTGGTGGTGCACAGCGCCCGGCCCGAGCAGCTCCTGGAGCTGGGCCCCGAGGCCGCAGCCCGGCGGTACGTGCGGGCTGCGGTGGAGCGGGGCGTCAAGGTGCTGTACCTGCGCCCGCTCAAGACGCTGGAGGAGACCCGGCAGATGGTGCAGGAGATCCGCCAGGGCCTGGCCCGCTGGGGATACCGCACGGGGATGGCGCAGGTGGCCGCCGGGAGGGCGGCTCCCGGCCCCCTGGCCTGCGCGGCCATGGCGGCCGCTCTGGCAGGCCTGACCCTGGCGGGATGGCTGGGATGGAGCCGGGCCAGGGGGCTTTCCGAGCTCCGCCGCTGGGACGGGGTAGCCTGGAGGGTCGCGGTGGCCGCTTCGGTGGTGGCGGCCGTTCTGGCGGGGGTCGCACAGCTGCGGGGCTGGCAGCACCCGTACTCGGTGCTGGTGCGGGCGGCGCTGGCCCTGGCCGTGGCGGTGATGGCGCCGCTGGCGGCCGGGGGGGTGGCGCTGGGCCTCGTCCCCCGGGAGCCGGGCCGGGCCGGGCAGGCGGAGCGGTTCGGGCCCCTGCTGCGCGCCGTGGCAGTGGGTGCTGCGGGGTTCGTGGGGGTGGCCGTGGCGGGCGGGCTGGTGGTGGGAGGGCTGCTCAGCGACCCGCAGTTCATGGTGCGCCTGGAGGTGTTCCGGGGGGTGAAGCTGGCCCACGGCCTTCCGGTGCTGGGGGGGCTGGCCGTGGCGGTGTGGGCGCTGGGAAGGCCCGGCCTGGTGGGGCAGGCGGCGGGCGCGCCTGCCCGGTGGAGGGACCTGGTGCTGATGGTGGGCGTGCTGGCGGCCGCCGGGTACTACCTGGCCCGCACGGGAAACGAGCTGGCGCCCGTGTGGACGCCGGAGCGGTGGCTGCGGGGCTGGCTGGAGGCGGCCCTGGAGGTTCGGCCCCGCACCAAGGAGTTCCTGGTGGGCTATCCGGCCCTGGCCCTGGGGCTTTTGCTGTGGCGGCTTGATCTGGCCGGCCGCTGGCCGTGGCTGTTCGCCGGGGCGTGGTCTGCGGCCACGGTGGCTGCCGTCTCGGTGGTGAACAGCTTCGCGCACGTGCACACGCCGGTGGCCATCACCCTGTGGCGGGTGCTGAACGGGCTGGTGGCCGGAGCCGTCACGGGCGGCGTGGTGCTGGCAGCAGCCCGGGCGTGGCTGGCGCGCCGTGAGGCGGGGCCGGCGAAGGGAAGCGGCGTTGCGGAAGGTCGTCCTGTCGGGGTATTACGGGTTCGCTAACCTGGGCGACGAGGCGGTTCTTGCCGGCGTCCTGCAGGCCCTGCGCGATACCCGCCTTTCTGTGTTCCCCCTGGTTCTTTCCGCCGACCCCGACGCCACGGTGCGTGCCCACGGCGTCGCGGCCGCTCCCAGGGGCCTTGCGCACGTGCCCAGGGCCCTGCGGGGGGCGGCGGCCCTGGTCAGCGGTGGCGGGAGCCTGCTGCAGGACGTGACCAGCTTCCGCAGCCCCCTGTACTACCTGGCCGTGCTGGAGATGGCCCGCCGGGCAGGGGTGCCCGTCATCTGGTTCGCGCAGGGAATCGGCCCGCTGCGCCGGGGGTGGGTGCGGCGGCTGGTGGCACGGGCGGCCCGCCAGGCCCGGCTGGTGGTGGTGCGGGACGAACGCTCCCGCCAGGAGCTGGTGCGGATGGGCGTGCCTGCCCAGCAGGTGCGGGTGGGTGCCGACGCGGTGTGGCTGCTGCCGGCCGGTGAGGCCCCGGATGTGGCGGCCTCGGGGGTTGCGGGGGCGGAACCCCCGGCCGAGGAGGTCGCCCGGGGGAGCCCGGGGTGGCGGCTTTGCGTCATCTGGCGCAGGTGGCCGGGCAGGGCCGCAGGCGACGAGGAGGTCGGCGAGGCGCTGGGGGAAGCGCTGCGCACGTGGGAGCAGGCCC
>DATCLL010000285.1:0-10647 GCA_036563935.1 Limnochordales bacterium
CCCGCCACGCCGGCCATGGCCAGCAGGGCGGTGAGGGCCTCGGGGGAGATGGCTGCGGCGGGCGGGCGAGCTGCCCTCCTGTCCCGGGCCATGGCGCCGGCCAGTTCCCCGGCGGCCACCAGGGCCCCGTTGGCCGACGAGAGGGTGGCCACCAGCCCCGCCAGCACCACGGCCAGCCGGCCGATCCGCCCGGCCAGCCGGTCGGCCACGTCGGCCAGCGGGGCGGCGGAGCTCCCCAGGTCCCGGTAGTGCACCACCCCCGTGCCCACAGCCACCACCCCGCAGTACAGGGCGGTCACCGCCGCGACGCTGGCCAGGGTGGCCCTGGGCACCGTCCGCTGCGGGCTGCGGAACACCCCGCCCGCCTGGGCCACGGTGTCAAAGCCCAGGAACGAGACGAAGGCGATGGGAACTCCCTGCACGGCGGGCCACCACCCGTGCGGGGCGAAGGGAACCCACAGGGCGGGATCCCGGGCCCGCCAGCCCAGCGCCACCAGGCCGCCCAGCACGGCCAGCAGGAGCAGCACCGCCAGGTTCTGCAGCCAGGTGGCGGCCGCCTTGTGGGTGCGAGCCGTCAGGGCCGCCAGCACGCCCAGGCAGCCGGCCGCGGCCAGGCCCTCGGGCAGGGAGGGCCCCAGCTGGCGCAGGTAGCGGGCGAACCCGACGGCGTAGAAGGAGGCGGACAGGGCCGTGGCCGACCACAGCTGCCAGCCCACCAGCGCCGCGGCCCGGGCGCCCACGAAGTCCCGCACGTACACGTATGGCCCTCCGGAGCCCGGGCGGGCGGCTGCCAGCTCGGCGAAGGCCACCGCCTGCCCCAGGGCCACCAGCCCCGCCAGGGCGTAGGTGACCACCACCGCCGGGCCGGCCGCGCCGGCCAGTTCGCCGGAAAGGGTGAAGATGCCGGCTCCCACCATGGTTCCGGTGCCCAGGGCGCAGGCGCTCCAGAACCCCGGTGCGCGGCCGGCCCGCTGGCGTTCCACGTCGCCAGAGGGGTACGCTGGAGAAGGCCGGTCCATGCTGGCAGGCCGCCGCCCCGGCACGGCCAGGCATGGCCGGCCCTGCGGGTGCATAGGCGCGACGGGAACGGATGGCGACGCGAGGAGGCGACCATGGCCAGGCTGCGGGTGGCCGTGCTGTTCGGCGGTCGGTCGGGGGAACATGCGGTTTCCGTCCAGTCGGCCCGTTCGGTGGTGGCCGCGCTGGATCGCAGCCGCTACGAGGTGGTGGCGGTGGGCATCACCCGGGAGGGACGCTGGGTGAGCGGGCCCGACCCCGAGGCGGTGCTGGAGGCCATGGCCCGGGGCGAGACGGGGCACCTGCGCTCCTGCCCGCTGGTGCCCGAGCCGGGTCACCCGGCCAACCCGCCGGTGGACGTGGTCTTCCCGGTGCTGCACGGGCCTCTGGGCGAGGACGGGACGGTGCAGGGGGTGCTGGAGCTGGCCGAGCTGCCCTACGTGGGCGCGGGGGTGGCGGCCAGCGCGGTGGGGATGGACAAGGCCCTCATGAAGGCCGTCTTCCGGGCGGCCGGGCTTCCCCAGGTGGCCTACCGGGTCGTGCGCCGGTGGGAGTGGGCCAGCCGTTCGGGCCAGCTGGCGGAGGAGCTCCTGGGGCAGCTGGGCCTGCCCTTGTTCGTCAAGCCGGCCAATCTGGGCTCCAGCGTGGGGGTGCGGCGGGTCGACCGGGCGCAGGAGCTGGGCAGCGCCGTGGAAGAGGCGTTCCGCTACGACCGGAAGGTGCTGGTGGAGAAGAGCGCAGCGCCCCTTCGGGAGATCGAGTGCAGCGTGCTGGGCAACGACGAAGCCCAGGTCTCCCTGCCGGGAGAGGTGGTGCCCGGCCGGGATTTCTACGACTACCAGGCCAAGTACCACGACCCCGGCACCCGCCTTGTGGTTCCGGCGCCTCTTGAGGCGCCCGTGGTGCGCCGCCTGCAGGAACTGGCGGAGGCAGCCTTTTTCGCCGTGGACGCCTGCGGCATGGCCCGGGTGGATTTCTTCCTGCGGCCCGACGGGCAGGTGCTGGTGAACGAGATCAACACCATCCCGGGGTTCACCGCGGTGAGCATGTACCCCAAGCTGTGGGAGGCGTCGGGGCTGAGCTACAGCCGGTTGCTGGACCGGCTCATCGAGCTGGCGCTGGAGCGCCACCGCCAGCGCCTGCAGCTGCGCCGGGCGCACGTGGAGTTCCGGCCGGAGGGAGGCCCTCCCTGAGGGCCGAATTGTTCCCCCGCCGGCTCCCACAGGACGAGCCGGCGGGGTACACGTGTCGACACCGGCGAGCGTCTCCAAGCGAGAGCTGCGGGTTCGCCTGGCATCGCAGGCCGGGCGGCGCGCCCTGGTGGTGGCCCCGCAGCTGGTGGAGCTGTACGGGCCGCGCCTGGGCCCCGGGGCCCTGGCCGCCTACCTGGTGCTGCGGCTGGCCGCCGACGGGGGCCCGCTGCCCGGCGACCTGCTGCCCGCCGAACTGGTGGCGCGCCAGCTGGGCATGGAGGTGCTGGAGGCGGCCGAGGCCCTGCACCGGCTGACCCTGTACGGCCTTCTGGAGCAGGACCGGGACGGCACGCTGTGGCTGTACGAGCCGCTTTCCCGGGAGGAGTTTCTGCAGCGCTTCGGGCCGTCGGGCGACGGCGACGGCAGCGGTGACGGCCTCGCCGACGGCGGCGACGCCGGCGGCGCCGAGGCCGCGGCCGGGGCGGGGGTGCTGCAGCAGGTGGGGCTGGCGGCCCAACAGGTGGCGGCGGCAGCGCCCGCCCGCCCCCACGGGCCCGGCACCACCCCGATCCCGGCGGGCGCCAGCGGCGACGGCGGCGCGGAAGGCCTGCCCCAGGACGTGCGGGGCGTGCTGGAGTGGTACCACCAGCGCATCGGCCTCATCAGCGAAAGCCAGTTCGAGCGGCTGTGCGAGTGGATCACCCGGCGGGGGATGACCGCGGACGTGGTGGCCCTGGCCATCGAGGAGACGGCCCGCTCGGCCCAGTACGCCAGCTTCAGCTACCTGGAGGGCGTGCTGCGCAACTGGTACAACCAGGGCGTGCGCACCTGGCAAGACCTCAGCCGCCGGCGCCACCTGTCCAGCGTGCTGGCCAGGGCGCCCGAAGGGCCGGCAGGGCCGGGCGGGGGGCAGGGCCACGCCGCCGCGGCCGCGGCCGGCGGGCAGCGGCCCGCCGAGGAGCCGTCCATGGAGGGCGTGCCCAACGCCGAAGCGTACCGCCCCGTAGACCCGGAGCAGGTGCGGCGGTGGAAGGAGATGTACGCCCGTGGGCGTTGAGGCGGCCGCCACCCCTGTGGGCGCCACCTTCCTGCCCGCCGACCTGGACGCGGAGCGGCGGGTGCTGGGCATCCTGCTCAAGTACCCGGACCGGGCCGACATCGTCATGGACCGGCTGCGGCCGGCCCACTTTTACGACCGCCTGCACCGGATGGTTTACGAGGCCATCGTGGAGGAGTACAACCTCACCGGGCGGGTGTCGTTCACCCAGGTGTTCCAGCGGCTGCGCCGCCGGCCCGAGCTGGCCGAGCCGGAGGAGCTGCTGCTGGAGCTCACCGAGGCCTTCGGCACCGCCGCGGAGCTGGAGCCGGCCGTGGAGGTTCTGCTGGACAAGCATGCCCGCCGCCGCATCCTGGAGGCGGCCGAGCAGGTGCGCCACATGATCCTCTACGAGACGGTGCCCCAGCTCACCGAGTGCCAGTCCCGGGCCCAGCAGCTCATCTTCCAGGCCACCGCGGAGGAAGGAACCCTGGAAGAGGACATCAAGCCCCTGCGGGAGGTGCTCAGCCGCTGCTACCTGAATCTGGTGGAGCGGCGGGAGGGACGCAAGCCGCCGGGTCTGCACCTGGGCTTCCCCTCCATCGATACCCTCACCACGGGCCTCAAGCGCAAGGACCTCATCATCCTGGCGGCGCGCCCCAGCATGGGCAAAACGGCGCTGGCCCTCAACTTCGCGGTGAACGTGGCCCGCTACGAGCAGCTGCCCGTGCTCATCTTCAGCCTGGAGATGGACGACGAGCAGATCGGCGACCGCATCGTCATCAGCGAGCTGTTCCGGTTCCGCCAGGCCGGGCAGGCCATCACCGCGTTCGAGTACGCCACCCGCATGGACGACGAGAAGTTCACCCGCACCCAGTCCGTCTTCAACGAACTGCACAGCCTGCCCATCCTGGTGGTGGACCGCCGGGGGCTCACCGTGGCCGACATCCGGGCCAAAGCCCGGCGGGTGAAGGCGGAACACCGGGACCTGGGCCTCATCATCATCGACTACCTGCAGCTCATCCGGCCGCCCTCGGACAGCACCAAGAACTGGGCCCTGGTGGTGGGCGACATCGTCCGGGAGCTGCGGGACCTGGCCGGAGAGCTGGACGTGCCCCTCATCCTGCTGTGCCAGCTCAACCGCGGTGTGGAGGCCCGGGACAACAAGCGGCCCGTCATGTCGGACCTGCGGGACAGCGGCCACATCGAGGAGTTCGCCGACGTGGTGATGTTCCTGTACCGGGAGGACTACTACTACCCTGAAAAAGCCCGGGAGAAGGGCACCGAGGGCGTGGTGGAGGTCATCATCGCCAAGCAGCGCCGCGGGCCCACGGGCGTGGCACGCCTGCACTTCTTCAAGGAGTTCACCCGGTTCGTGGAACTCACCGACGATCGGGAACCGGGCCGCTGACGGGGAAGGCTGGGTCCGGTGGAGCTGGCCGACCGGCTGCGGCGGGTGTGGCTCCTTTTGTACCGGGCCTACCGTACCCTGCATCAACGCGGGCTCATCAGCGAGTCCGAACTGGAAGAGGCTGTGAAGGTGCTGGAGGAGCTGGACCGTCTCCCGCCGGAGGAGATCCGCGCCCGCCTGGCGCGCCTGGGGCGGCCCGGCCAGGGGCTGCCCGGGCAGGGCGTGCCCGGGCAGGACGGTGGCAACGCCCGGTGACGCCGCCTGCCCAGCGGGCCCTGGCGTGGCGGGGGGCCGTGCTGCTGTCGGCGGTGGCAGCCCTGTCCTGGGGAGGCCGCCAGTGGCTGCTGCGCCCCGTGGTGCTGGAGGTGGACGGGCGGGCTCGCCAGGAGTGGGTGCTGGCCGGCCGAGTGGCGGACGCGCTGCGGCAGGCCCGGGTGGCCCTGGGTCCCCACGACGAGGTTTTGCCGGCGGCGGGGACGTGGGTGCGCCCCGGCATGACCATCCGGGTGCTGCGGGCCTTTCCCGTGGAGGTGTTCAGCGACGGGCAGCGCCGGGTGGTGCGCCTGGCCAGGGGCAGCGTGGCCGAGGCCCTGGGGCGGGCCGGGGTGCGGGTGGGGCCCCTGGACCGGGTGGAGCCGGAGCTGGAGCAGCCGGTGCAACCCAACATGCAGGTGCGGGTGGTGCGGGTGCGGGAGGAGGTACGGGTGTGGAGGGAGACGGTGCCGTTCCGCACCCTGCGCCGCCCCGAGCCGCGCTGGGAGCAAGGCCGCACGGGCATCCTGCGGGAGGGGCGTCCGGGCATCGTGGAGCACACCGAGCTGGTGCGCTACGAAAACGGCCGGGTGGTGGCCCGCCGGCCCGTGGCCAGCCGGGTGGTGGCCCAGAAGGTGGACCGCATCGTGGGCGTGGGCACCCGGGTGGTGTGGTATACCCTGGAAACGCCCGTGGGCAAGCTGCGCTACCGGCGGCGCCTGGAGATGGTGGCCACCGCCTACTACCCCGGCCCGGAAAGCACCGGCAAGTCCGCCGACGGGATCACCGCCACGGGCATGCGGGCAGGGCACGGGGTGGTGGCGGTGGATCCCCGGGTTATCCCATTGGGCACACGGCTGTATATCCCTGGATACGGCCTTGCCGTGGCCGGCGACGTGGGAGGGGCCATCAAGGGGCTGAGGATCGACCTGGGCTTCAGCACCCTGCGGGAAGCCCTGCACTTCGGCCGCCGGCGGGTGACGGTCTACGTCCTGGACTGAGGGCTTCCCCACCAGCCTGCCCCACCCGGGAACCCCTTCGGGCGTACGCTTCCTGCTGCACACCTTCGCCCTGTCTCCCCGCCGCCGCTGGGGCCAGAACTTCCTGGTCGACCGCAACGTGGCCCGGCGGGTGGCCGCAGCCGTCCAGGTCGGCCCGGGAGGGTGGGTGCTGGAGGTGGGCGCGGGCCTGGGGGCGCTCACCCTGGCGCTGCTGGAGCAGGGCGCCGGCGTGCTGGCCGTGGAGCGGGACGCCGGCGTGGCTCGGGCGTTGGGGTGGGTGCTGACCCAGTGGTGCCGGCCGCCCGTGCTGGGCACGCGGGTGTGGCTGGTGGTGGCCGACGTGCTGAGCCTGGCCATGGACCTCCTGCTGGGTGGTGCAAGGCTGCAGGCCGTGGCCGCCAACCTGCCCTACGGCATCACCAGCCCCTTCCTCATGCAGCTGGTCAGGGCCCGGGGCTGGCAGCAGGCCGTGCTCATGGTGCAGCAGGAGGTGGCCGAACGGCTGGCGGCCCGCCCCGGGTCCTCCGCCTACGGCTCGCTGTCCGTGGCGGTGCAGGCTCATGCCCGGGTGGAGGTCCTCTTCGGCGTCTCGCGCCGCTGCTTCTACCCGGCTCCGGAGGTGGACTCGGCCGTGGTGGCCCTGCAGGCGAGCCCCGGCCGGCCCGGGCCTGCGCTGGCGTGGGCCCTGGAGGAGGTTCTGCGGGCCAGCTTCGGGCAGCGGCGCAAGACCATCCGCAACGCGCTGGCCTCGCTGGTGCGCCGGCCGCAAGCCGGGGGCGGAGGGCCCGATGCCGTGCAGCAGCTGCTGCAGGCCGCTTCGGTGGACGGGGGCCGCCGGGCCGAGGAACTGCCCGTGGAGAGCTTCCTGCGCCTGGCCTCGGCCTGGGCCGCCTTCAGCCCCCTCAGCCGTCCAGCTGGGGCAGGGGCATCCCCTTCTCCCGCAGCACCCGCACGATGAGGCAGAACTGCTGCCAGGTGACCGCATCGGCGCTGCGGCCCGGCTCCCGCACCACGGCCGTGCGGATGATGCCCCGCCGGCGCAGCACCTCCTTGCGCAGCGCCACCCCCAGCCCGGGCTGGAACTCGAACCGGATGAGGGGCACCAGGTCGTAGAACAGCCGGGCGGCCCCCATCCGGTCCTGCGCCCGCACCCGCCGGTACAGCTCCACCAGCAGGTCCGGGAAGGCGAACCCCGTCATGATCCCCCTGGCACCGCGGTCCAGCTCCTCGAAGGCGTACATCCCCCCGTAGGCGCCGAACAGCCCCATCTGCCCCTGGGTGAGCTGAGCGATGCGGGCCATCTTGGGGCCGGTGGGGGGATCCTCCACCTTGATGTACCGGACGCCCGGGCACTCCCGGTGGATGCGGGCCACCAGAGGGGCCGGCAGCCGCACTCCTGTTTCGGCCGGATAGTCGTGGATGATGACCGGAACCCCCACGGCCGAGGCCACCCGGGCGTAGTAGCGCACCTGGGCATCCTCGTCCACGGGCAGGGGCGGCACCATCACCGCGTCGGCTCCCAGCTCCTCGGCCTGGCGCGCTGCGGCCACGGCCGGCTCCGTGGCCAGGGCGTGGATGCCGGCCACCAGCTGCAGCTGCGGGGCTGCCCGGCGGAAGGCCTGTATCACCTGGGCTCGCTCGGCTTCGGTGAGGCGGGTCACCTCCCCCATGGCCCCCAGCACCAGCATCCCCTGCACCCCCTGCCCCGCCAGGAAGCGGGCCAGCGAGTGGATGCTGTCGATGTCCACCCGCCCCTGCTCATCGAAGGGCGTGACGGTTACGGTGTAGATGCCCTCCAGTTCCATGGGGCACGTCCTCCTCTCCCGTACGCTGGCCGCCCGACGGTGGGCTGCCGGCCACCCCCACCCCCAGCAGGCGCAGGGCATCGGCCGGCGAGACACCCCGCACCTGCACCCACTTGCTGCGGGCGGTCTGACCTTTCAGGATCTGCACCGCCGTGGGGGCCACGCCCAAAAGCTCCCCCAGGAACTCCTGGAGGGCCTGGTTGGCCCGGTTGTTGCGGGCCCGCTCCCGCACCCGCACCTTCAGCTCCGCTCCGTGCGGCCCGGCCAGCTCCGTCCGGCTCGCACCGGGCTGCACCCGCACCCGCAACAGCACGCCGCCGGGGGCAGCCGCAAGCCAGGGGACGTTCTGAGCCGGCTCGCGGGCCCTCTGCTTCATCTGGTTGCACCCTCCTGCGCGCTGGCGTTGTGGAAGGAGATGGGGCCTGCTATAATCAGGCCGACCAGACGGCGGCGCCGTAGGCCCCTCCAGGGCCCGGCAGCCGTGGAGGTGAACGGCCGCAGCCCCCGGTCCGGTTCCCCGCCGAGGGGCGGGGGAGTTGCAGTTTATCAGCCCGACCAAGGGCCCCATGGACTTCGACACGATGTTCGCGGACATCGTGGCGTACGTCCGGGAGCGCCCGGAAGCCACCTACCGCATCATCGTCGGCACCGATTCGCAGCTGCGCGACGAGACCAGCGTCGTCACCGCCGTCATCGTCCACCGGGTGGGTAAGGGCGCGCGGTACTACTACACCCGCGAGCGGGAGACCTTCAGCCGCAGCCTGCGCCAGCGCATCTTTTACGAGGCCGCCCGCAGCCTGCAGGTGGCCGGGCAGCTGGCTTCCCGCCTGGCCGCCAACGGGTATGCGGACTTCGACGTGGAGATCCACCTGGACATCGGCCGCCACGGGCAGACCCGGGAGCTCATCCGGGAAGTGGTGGGCATGATCACGGGCAGCGGGTTCGGCGCCCGCATCAAGCCCGATGCCTTCGGGGCCAGCAAGGTGGCGGACAAGTACACCAAGTAGGCGGCCGGGGCCGGCCACGCAGGCCGGGGTGCTTGCCCGCCACACCGGGACCTGCCGGCGGGCATACCCTGGTACCATGAAAGACCCCTCCCGTTCGGTCCCGCAGGGGCCCACAGCCCGCACGCTGCGGTTGGTCCTGGACGGTCGGCTGCTGGCGGCAAGCCGCGCCACCGTTGAGGCGGGCGTGGTGTGGGTTCCGGCCGGCGCCGTGGCGACCCGGTGGGGCGCCCAGCTGGACGTGGGCGAAGACGTGCTGGGCTGGCGGGATGCCCGCACGGGGCGAACCCTGGTGTTCCGCCGGGGCGTGGCCCGGGCCGAGGCCGACGGCCGCCACCCGGTGGCGCTGTCGGCAGCCCCCGACTGGGCCGACGGGCGCCTGCGGTTCCCCGTGGATGCGGTGGCCGCCGCCGGCGAGGCCCGGTGGGCCGTGGACGAGCGGCTGGGACTGCTGTTTTTGACCCGGCCCGACCCCTACCTGTGCCGCTTCCGCATCTTTCTGGACCCGGGTCACGGGGGGAGCGAGACGGGTGCCTCCCTGGCCGGGGGGCTTGCGGAGAAGCGCCTCAACTGGTGGGTGGCGCGGCGGCTGGCCGGGCTGCTTGCGGCCAGCGGCGCGGTGGTAGGGCTGTCCCGGGACGCCGACCAGGCACGGAGCCCCTCCCTGCGCTGCGCGGCCGCCCGGCAGATGCAGGCTCAGCTGGCGGTCAGCATCCACCACGGGCCCGCAGAGGCCTACGGGGCGGCCGAGGCGGGCGGGACGGCCGGGAAGGCTGGGACACCCGGGCCGGCAGGGCCCGGGCCGGCCGGCTGGGTGGAGGGCTACCACGGGCGGCGGGGAGATGGGCGGCGCCTGGCGGCAGCCCTGGTGGCGGCGGTAGCCCGGGAGCTGGGAGTACCCGGGCGGGGGGTGCGGGAGGCCCACCTGGGCATCCTGGCCTGCCTGCCCGGGCCGTCGGCGCTGGTGCAGACGTGCCTCCCGCTGGTGGCCGGGCCCGGGCCTCACCCCCGGCGGCGGCTCGCCCGCAGGGCGGCCTGGCTGGGCACCCGGGAAGCCCTGGGGCTGCTGCAGGGCCTGCGGGCGTACTGCAGCGAGGCCCACCGGGACTCGGTGGCCTGGCCGGGTGCGCCGGTGTGAGGGCGGGGCGGTGAGGCGGCCGTGGCGATGGTGCTCAAGCCCGGAAGCCGCGGGCCCGGGGTGCGGGAGCTGCAGGAGCGGCTGGCCCGGCTGGGGCTGTACAGCGGCCCGGTGGATGGGTTTTATGGGCCGCTCACCTTCGACGCCGTGAGGGACCTGCAGCGGCGGTTCCGGCTGCGGCCCGACGGGCTGGCCGGCCCCCAGGTGTGGGCCGTCCTGCGGGACGGGCTTCTGCCCCCGGCAGCGCTGCAGCCCGCCGGCGTGCAGCCGGGGGGCGCGGCGGTGGCCCGCTGGGTGCTGGGGTTGCAGGAGGCGCCCCAACCGGCGCCCTTGCCGGCGCCTTCGCCGGCAGGCGCTCTGCCCCGGCAGGGCCTGCCCCCGCAGGTGGGGCCCCTGCGCCTTTCGGGTTGGGTGCTGCGCCGGGCCCGCCTGGCCTGCCGGGAGAGAGGGCAGTGGGAGCTCCGCCCGCACGGCGCCGGCCCTGCCGGGATGTGGCCGCCAGCCAGCCCACCCCCGACCGAGGGAGGCGGGGGCCCGCTGCTGGTTCCCGCCGTGGAGCTGTCCGGCGGCTGCGGCCGCCGACCGTGGCGGCGGGCTCTTGAGGGGCTGTGGGAGCAACTGGCGCAGCCCGGCACACCCCGGCGGCCAGCCAGGCGTACAGCCACCCCCGGCCGGGGCGGCAGGTCGGCCGCCCTCGGGGCGTCGCCGCTTCTTGTGGCCGTGGAGCACTCCCTGCCGCCTGTCCCGCTTGGCCCTTCCCCTAACCCTGCCAACGCGCCCGCTCCCACCG
>DATCLL010000286.1:0-3980 GCA_036563935.1 Limnochordales bacterium
GGAAGCACCCGTCAGGCGCCCCGGTGGCAGGCCGTCGCCGGACACCCACACCCGGACAACGGGCGGAATGCGGATGGTGACGCTGCTGGAGGCGCTGGCCTGGCCGGGCCCGGTGCCGCCCGAGGCTGCGGTGACGGCGGCGGGCACTTCCTCCCCCACCAGGCTTTGCGCCAGCACCTCGGCTGGCGGGTTGGCCGTCTCCTGGGTGGGCCGGCTGCCCGGGCTTGCGCTGCCAGCGGCCGCCGGAACCGGCTGCAGGCCCGCCGTGAGCAGGACCACCATCAGGGCTGCGAGGACGAGCGCCGCCGGGTATCCGCCGAAGCGAACCCTGCGTGCCATAGGGGACCACCCTCTTCGGCAGCCCGGCTGCCGTATTTCCCGGGCTTGTCTCCCGGGAAACCCAGGCCCGTGGCTTTGCGACCCCGCCTTTCGGTCGGGTGTGCCTTTGTCGCCGGATGACCCCACCGCTGCCATTATGGATAAAATGTCGGAAACTGTCAACTCCTCTCTACCCTGCCGGCGTCAGAGTCCTGCCGCCCCTACATGGCCTGCATGCCGGGCACCCCGGCCCGCCACGGGCCCGTGACGCGGGTCTGCCACTCTTCCAGCTCCGCGGGCACCGCCGGAGCCATGCCGCGCCGTACCTCATCGACCCGCAGTGGGAGCACGGTGCAGCCCCTCCCGACCTCTGGCCCGCCGCGGGTGCCAGAAAGAGACCGCGATCCGGTCGCCGTCCAGGGTGTACGCCACGTTTTGCTGGGCCTGGGTGACCCGATGCTTGCGGCCCCCTATCTGGATCACCACGTCCGGGATCACCTGCTGAGCCCGCACCGCGAAGGGCGCACCCACGGCCACGAAGGTGACCGAGCGCTCTCCCCCCAGGGTGCGGCACACGATGTCGCCCCCCAGCGCCACGGCCTCCCCGCCTACCACCGCCCCTTCCGGCGCCGCAATGCCCCCGCCTGCGTGCAGCTGGGCCTGGTAGCTGCCCCGGCCTGTCAGCTGGATGGACCCCGAAGCCCGCAACAGGCTGTTGTGGGCGTAGGCGACGACGATGTCGGCGCCTCCGGCACAGGAACCCTCCAGCACGTCCCGGGCGGCGTCCACGTGAGCCTTCAGAAGGAGCCACGTCTCGGGATGGGCCTGGCGCACGGCCCCCAGGCCGAGCAGGTGGCTCACCAGCCGTTCCAGCAGCCCCTCGGGCAGCAGGTGGCGGGAAGGCTCGTGGCGCAGCCGCCCCAGGGCCTGCCGCAACGTGCCACCCCGGACCTCCAGGGTTCGGGCCGCCAGTTCCTGGGCCGCAACTCCCGAACGCCGGGAGGCCTGCTCCACCAGGTCGCTGAGGCGCCCCAGTTCCACAGAGATGAGCTGCAGCAGGGACATGAGGGGAACGACCTCCGCACCCTCCACGGCCCCGCACAAGAGGGTGGAGCGGAACACCCCTCCCGCTACGTGGATGGACTGCCCGGCCTGAAGCTGGGAGCTGTCAACGCTGCCGTGGACCTCGAGCCGGCCCGAAGCGACCACCTGGCTTCCCGGCAGGCACTGGCCGAAGATGACGATGTCGCCGGGAAAGCGCACCGGCGAGTGGGCTGCCTCCACGTCGCCGCGGATCTCCTGCACGGTCTGGACCCAGACGGTAAACCCCCTGGCATACAGCCGCCCTCCGCGGGCGGCCACCACGGTGCAGCCGTCGGGGGCCACCAGGCAGCCAGGCCCGGCCACCAACGGAGGGTCTGCGGGTTCTGCCACCGGCACGGGCTTGTCGAACACGCTGATGCCCGGCCGCCCGGCCACCGCGGGGAGCTTGCGGGCCACCGGCTGGCCTTCCACCACCAGCGAACCCGGGGTGAGCGGGCCCAGCAGCTGAAGGGATGCGGGGCGGGGCGGCACAGGGGCGACTCCCCGGGCTACCACCGCCCGGAAGGTCCCCCCCATGGGCTCCGCGTTGGCCTGCTGCACCAGCCACGTCACGGCCTCCTCATCGACCCCGAACCGCACCCCGGCCCGCTCCAGCTCGGCGCGAGCCTGCTCGGGGGTGGCAGGGGGCGGCTCCAGGGGGCCCAGTACCACGGCCCGGGGCCGCAGGCGCGGCCGGGGCGGCGTGTCGGCCACCCCGTAGCGCAGCCCGGCCTGCCGTTCCACCACCAGTTCGGCCACAAGCCCATCCTCGCTGACGTCCACCCGCACCCGGGTTTCCGGCCGGCGCTCGGGCAGCTCGAAGCGCACGGTGTCCACCGGGAAGACCACCATGGGTGCCGTCAACAACCGCCCGTTGAGGTACACGTTCACTCCTTCGCCGGGTTCCAGGATGGGATACGCCCCCAGCCCCTCGGGCGGCTCGTAGACCAGCTGCCCGTTGCGGATGCCCAGCAGGCCCTGCCGGGAAGGGGCGCCTTCCGCCCACAGGGGGTGTTCCGCACCGCCCAGGCTCACCCCGTCGGCAGCAGCTTGAGCCAGCATCGCGGCTGTACCCCTTTCGCAGCTGGGGCGGGGCCGGCGGGGGGCCTTTTGTCCGGGAAAGCCGCAAGTGCACGAGAGGTGGCGGTGGGCGGTATTCCAGCAGGCACACTGCCGCGGTGTCCCCCGACCCCCTGATGCCCCCGGCACAGGTCTAGGTCACTCGACAGTATCCGACAATTTCCTCTGGAAATGCAAGTGGGCCGACAAGACCGAGAGCACGTAGGCTACGACGGCGTTCCCACGGGCGCAACGCTACCGGCCGCGGGCAGAGGGCGCAGGCGCCTGCCGCAGCACGAGGGTGTACAGGGGTCCGTCAGCGGTATGGATGGGGTGGACAGAGCCCTCCAGCGCGACCCGCCCGCCATCCCGCCGCAGGCCCCACCCCTGCCACAGGCCCACGGGTAGGGGCCACTCCCCCAGCAGTTCCGCCGCGTGGAGGTCCACCAGCTCAGAAGGTGAAGACCCGAAGTGGCGCCCGGCTGCAGGGTTGGCATACACCACTCGCCCGTCCAGGCGAACCATGAGGATGGCCTCGGAGGCCACCTCGGCCAGGCTGCGAAAGCGCCGTTCCGCCTCAAGGGCCTGCTCCCAGCGCCGCGCCGCCAGCAAGGCCAGGGTGGCCTGGCGGGCCAGGGTCTGGAGCGCCTCCACAGCCTGTTCGTCGAAGGCGTTGGGCGTCTGGCTGTAGACGTTTAGCGCCCCCAGCACCTCTCCCTCGGCCACCATGGGCACGGCGATGGAGGAGCGGTACCCCCGGCGCACCGCCTGTTCCCGCCAGGGGGCGAAGGAGGGGTCTGTCTCCGTGTCCGGGCAGACCACCGGCACCCCGGCGCGCACCGCCCGGCCCGTGGGACCCATCCCCTCGGGGCTGGCATCCCAGCGCACCCGGATGTGGGCCACGTAGTCCGCCGCCAGGCCGCGGCTTACCACGGGGCGCACGGTGTAGTCGGATTCCTTGAGCCCCACCCAGCACAGGGAAAACCCCAACTCCAGCACGCCGTCGGCAACCGCCTCCAGCACCTCCCGGGCAGGGCGCTCCGCGATGAGGGCGGCATCGACCCGGCGGATGGCCCGCAGCAGGGCTGCCTGGCGGTCTCGGGCCATCTCCGCCATAAGCTGCGGCGTCCTGTCCTCCACCAGCTCCAGCCAGCACGGCGAAAGCCCCGCCTGGTCAGGACAGGCGACCAGCCGGCCTACCAGGGCCCGGGGAGCGGGAGCGTCGCTGCGGTGCCAGAAGAGGCGCTCGCCTGCTTGTCCCTGGCCGGCCGGGAGTGACACGGGCGGACGCTCCGGAAGCTCCAGGCGGCAGGGAGCCTGAGGAACCCCGCACGGTTCGTCCCGACCGTAAAACAGCCGGTAGCAGGGGGCAGCAGGCAACGGCACCCCCTGCGTTCCCTGCACCCCCCTCGCCTGCTCCAGGGCCCGGCGGTTGGCCCACTGAACCCGATAGCCCGGGGCCACCAGGAACGCAGGCATCGGAAGGGCTTCCAGCCATGCCTGCCAGGCTTCCCCGGGGC
>DATCLL010000287.1:0-5907 GCA_036563935.1 Limnochordales bacterium
CCCCAGCCCATGCGCGCCAGCCCGCCCGCCATGGCCGCAAGCAGCATTCCGGCGGCAAGGCCCATGCAAACGCGGCGAACCCTCACGGCGTTCCCCCTTGCCGGCAGCCGCCCGCGTCGGCCCGCTACTGCCCGTGGGCCGTTGTGGCCTCAGGCTGGCCGGCGCCCTGCCCGGCGCGCCCGATGCGCACCCGCCACACGTGGGGCCCCTGCTCCAGGTACTCCCAGGTGAACGTCCCGGCCCGTTCCGCGGCGAACTGGTAGTACAGCGGCCGGGGATCGTGGTCGTTGACCAGCTCCAGCCACTGCCCGGGGCCCAGGGCGTCGAAGGCCTGGAAGATGAGGGGGTGACGCCGGGCCGGCGGCAGCGGCCGCACGTCCAGCACCGTCGGGGACCAGCTGCGGCCCTCGCCCTCAGGGGCCTCGTGCATGGCGGCCATCAGGTCCGCCTGCTGGCCGGGGGTGAGGTGCTGCTGGATGAGGGGCAGATACACCCGCTCCTCCTTCTCCGTGTGCAGCCGCAAAATGGCCGCCAGCTCCCGGGCCAGGCCTGCCGCCTCCTTCACGGCCGTGGGGTGCTCCTGTTGCGGCTGGCCCGCTGCCCGTCGCGCCAGCTGGGCCAGGCGGGCAACGTACGCCTCGATGAACTCATGGTCCACGGCCATGGTGGCCGTTGCCCGGCCGAAGCGCTGTACCAGGGGCTCCACGGCCGGGTACAGGTGGCGTTCCTCTCCCCGGGCGTGGGGCAGAAGATCCCGCTCCAGAAACGTCACCAGCTGCGCCAGGCACTCCAGCTGGCCGTCGGTTTCCAGGCGACGCAGGTGCTCGTCCATGCGGGCGAGCAGTTCCCTGTGGTGGGCACGGAAGGCCTCGTCCACAACCTCCACGGCAGCATCCTCACCTTTCCCGCGTTCCTACGGGGAAGGCTACCGGGGGCGGGGACGGGCGGCCACGGCGGGGATCACGCCGGAGGGTGACGGGGCTCACACGGCCCCGGGGCCGGGGCCTTCCACCTGCTGCAGGCCCTTGTCCAGGGCCTCCCACGCCAGCAGCGCGCACTTCACCCGCACGGGAAAGCGGCTCACGCCGGAGAGGGCCTCCAGTTCGCCCAGCTGCGCCTGCTCGGCCGGCAGTTCCCCCCGCACCATGCGGGCGACCCGGGACAGGAGCTCCCGGGCCTGCTCCACCGTCAAGCCCCGTACCGCCTCGGTGAGCATGGAGGCGGAGGCCTGGCTGATGGAGCAGCCCCTTCCCGAAAAGCGTGCCTGTTCGATGCGGTCTCCCTGCACCTTCAGCGCCAGCTCGATTTCATCGCCGCACAGCGCGTTGTGCAGGTGGATGCGCACCGAGGCGTCCTCCAGGGGGCCCCGGTTGCGGGGGGAGCGATAGTGATCCAGCAGGATGTCCCGGTACAGATCCTCCAGGCCCACGGGGCACCCCACCCCTCAGCGGCTGGTTCCGAAGATGCGCCGCACCGCCTGCAGGCCCTCCACCAGGGCGTCGATCTCCTCGGGCAGGGTGTAGAGGTAGAAGCTGGCGCGCACCGTGGCGGGCACGTCCAGCCACCCCATCAGGGGCTGCGCGCAGTGGTGGCCGGCCCGCACGGCGATGCCCTGCTGGTCCAGGATGGTGGCCACGTCGTGCGGGTGCACCCCGCGCACGTTGAAGGCCACCACGCCCCCTCGCTGCTGGCTGGGCCCGTACAGCTCCACATCGGGCAGTTCCCCCAGGCGCTGCAGGGCGTAGCCCACCAGTTCCTGCTCGTGGCGGTGCACGGCTTCCATGCCCACCGCCTCCAGGTACTCCACCGCGGCGGCCAGCCCCACCGCCTCGGCGATGGCCGGCGTGCCTGCCTCCAGGCGGTGGGGGAGGTCGTTCCAGGTGGCCCCCTGCAGGGTCACCTCCCGGATCATCTCGCCGCCGCCGAACAGGGGCTCCATGGACTCCAGCAGTTCCCGGCGGCCCCACAGCACCCCGATGCCCGTGGGCCCCAGCATCTTGTGGCCCGAAAAGGCCAGAAAGTCGCATTCCAGGCGGCGTACGTCTACGGGCATGTGGGGCACGCTCTGCGCGCCGTCCACCACCAGCACGGCCCCTGCCTGGTGGGCCAGCCGGGCTATCTCCTGCACCGGGTTGATGGTGCCCAGCACGTTGGACTGGTGGGCGATGGCCACCACCCGGGTGCGGGGGGTGAGCTTTTCCTGCAGGCTGTCCATGTCCAGCCGTCCGTCGGGCAAAAGCCCTGCGAAGCGCACCCGGGCCCCCGTCTGGCGGGCCACCATGTACCAGGGCACCAGGTTGGAGTGGTGCTCCATGAGGGAGACCAGGATCTCGTCCCCTTCCCGAAGGCGGGGCTGAGCCCAGCTGCGGGCCACCAGGTTGATGGCCTCGGTGGTGTTGCGCACGAAGATGACGCAGTGAGGGTCTTCGGCCCCGATGAAGCGGGCCACCCGAAGCCGCGCCTGCTCGAAGGCCTGGGTGGCCCGCTCGGCCAGCTCGTGCACGGCCCGGTGCACGTTGGCGTTGTCCTCCCGGTAGTAGCGCTCCATGGCCTGGAGCACCTGCACGGGCTTCTGGGTGGTGGCCGCGCTGTCCAGGTACACCAGCGGCCTTCCCCCCCGCACCGTGCGGGCCAGGATGGGGAAGTCCTGCCGGCACCGAGCCAGCTCGCGCATGGGGGTGGATGCCCCTTCCCCGGTGGATGCTGCCGCCGTCAGGAGCCCGCCGCCCCGAAGGCCTCCTGCAGCCGCCGGGCCACCAGGTCCCGGATGAGTTCCCGTACGGCCTCCACCGGGATCTTCTCCAGCACGGGCTGCAGGAACCCTTCCACCATGAGCTGCACGGCCAGGGCGTGGGGAAGCCCACGGCTCATGAGGTAGAACAGTTGTTCCGGATCCACCTTTCCCACCGTGGCCGCATGCCCGGCCCGCAGCACGTCGTTCTCCTCCACGATGACCGTGGGGTTGGCGTCCGCCCGGGCGTCCTGGCTGAGAACCAGGATGTTGCCCTTCTGCCAGGAGCCCGAGGAGCGGGCGCCGGAACGGATGTGGGTGACGGCCTGGTAGATGCCCCGGGCCTGGCCGGTGAGCACGCCCCGGGCCACGATGTCCGACTCCGTGTGGGTGCCCCGGTGCTCCATGGAGGAGGCCAGGTCCAGATGCTGGCGCTGCCCGGCGAAGAAGACCATGACGCTGTGGGAGCTGCTGCCGCGCCCGTGCAGCTGCGCCTCGAAATCGCTGCGGGCCAGGCCGGCCCCAAACTCCCCGATGGCCCACTCCACCTGGCTGTCGTTTTCCAGGTAGGCGCGCCGGTGGGTGAAGGCCGTCACCTGGCTGTCCCACCGCTGCAGGCATGCGTAGTCCAGGCGGGCGTACGGCTGCGTCACCAGCTCCACGCCGCCCACCGCCAGCATCCCCTCGCCGCCCGGCGAAGAGCCCCAGGTCTCCACCAGGGCCAGCCGGGCCTGCTCCCCCAGCACCACCAGCGTGCGGGGAAAGAGGGCACGGCGGCCGGGCTCGGCCCACAGCACCACCTCCACGGGCTGGGCCACCTGCACCCCCGCCGGCACGTACACCAGCTGGCCCGCATCCCAGACGGCCGCTGCCAGGGCGGCCAGCTTGGAGAAGGAGGCCGGAAGCGCGCGGGTGGCCAGGTGCTCCTGCACCACGCTCTCCAGCTGCTCCACGGCCTGCGAGAGGGGGGCCACCACCACGCCCTGCCGGGCCAGCTCGGGGTCCATCCAGGCGGCGTGCACCACGCTTCCGTCGGCCCGGGCCACCTGCACCAGCACCGCCGAGCCGGGCCGGCGCGCCTTCCAGGTCTCCAGGACGTCGGCCGGCACCGCCAGCGCCGCCAACTCCTGAACGGCATCCGCCCGGCCGTCCCGGGCCGAGGGCGGCTGCTCCAGGTACGGCCAGACCGCTTCCAGGCGTCCGGCCAGCTCGCCCTCGCTAAGCGGGGTGCGCTCCCAGCGGGGCATGGGCAGTTCCTGGAAGCGCTGGGCTGCCTCCCGGCGCCGCTCGGCCAGCCAGGCAGGCTCCCGGCGGCGGCCGGTGATGGCGTGAAGGGTGGAAGGGGGAACGCGAAGGGCTGTTTCTACGGCCACCCGCTGTCACCTCCGCCGCCTCAGGCCGATGGCTGCGCGAGCTGTTCTCGCAGCCATTCGTAGCCCTTCTCCTCCAGGAGCTCTGCCAGCTCCTTGCCGCCGGAGCGCACGATGCGCCCGTCCATCATCACGTGCACGTAGTCCGGCTCGATGTAGCGCAGGATGCGCTGGTAGTGGGTGATGACCAGCGCCCCGAACTCAGGCCCCCGCATGCTGTTCACGGCCCGGGCCACCACCTTGATGGCGTCGATGTCCAGGCCCGAGTCCGTCTCGTCCAGGATGGCGATCTTGGGCCGCAGCAGGGCCATCTGCAGCATCTCGTGCCGCTTCTTCTCGCCGCCGGAGAAGCCCTCGTTGAGGTAGCGGGAGGCGAAGGAGCGGTCCATCTCCAGCATCTGCAGCTTCTCCAGCAGCATCTTCTGGAACTCCGCCACGGGAACCCCCTTGCCGCTGTCGCCGCCGTGCACGGCGTTCACCGCCAGCCGCAGGAAGTTGGCCACCGTGACGCCGGGCACCTCCGCGGGGTACTGGAAGGCCAAAAACAGCCCCTTGCGGGCCCGCTCGTCGGGCTCCATGGCCAGGACGTCCTCGCCGTCGAACAGCACCTGGCCGGAGTCGACGGTGTAGCGGGGGTGTCCCATGAGGGCGAAGGCCAGGGTGGTCTTGCCGGAGCCGTTGGGACCCATCAGGCCGTGCACCTCGCCGGAGCGTACCGTCAGGGTCAGGCCCTTGACGATAGGCTTTCCGTCCACGCTCACGTGGAGGTCACGGATTTCCAGGGTGTGCGAAGATGCCATGGATGACCTCCCGTTCCATCCCGTGCTTGACAGCCGCCCCACAGTATAGCACACCAGCCGTTAACCTGCTTAACTAATCTGCCCGCAGGGGCGTTGCGTGCCGGCGGCGAAGGGGCGCTGGGGCACAAGGGCCGGCGCGGCGGGTGCCGGCGAAGCGGTGGGGAGGGAGCCGGTGACGGACCTGGAGCGGCTGTGGCAGCTTCAGGGGTTGGATGCGGAGCTGGCCCGACTTCGCCGCCAGCGCGACGAGCACCCGACGTGGCTTGCGCTGCAGGAACACCGCCGCCGGCTGGCCGAGCTGGAAGGGCAGCTGCGCCAGTGCGCCGGGGCGGTGGAACAGCTGCGGCGGCAGGTGCGCCAGGGGGAGCGGGAGGTGCAGGCGGGCCACCAGGAGGTCCGGCAGCTGGAAGAGCGGCTGTTCGGCGGGACGGTCACCCACCCCAAAGAGCTGGCCGGCCTGCAGCAGCGCCTGGAGCGCCTGCGCGCGGGGCTGCAGCAGCTGGAGGAGAAGGTGCTGGAGCAGATGCTGGCCCTGGAAGAGCAGCAGACCCGCTGGCAAGCGCTTCAGGAACAGCACCGGAGCCTGAGCGGGACGCTGGCGGACCTGGAGCAAAAGTGGCAGGTGACGGAGGCGGAGCTGGCCCAGCAGGAAGCGCAACTCGTGCAGCGCCGGCAGGAACTGGTGGGCTCCTTCTCCGACGGCGTCTGGCTGCAGCGCTACCAGCGCCTGTATGAGGCCAAGGGGGGGCGGCCGGTGGCCAGGGTGCTGGAGGGGCGCTGCGAGGGGTGCGGGGTGCCCGTGCCCACCCTGCTGCAGGAGGCCCTGCGCAAGCCCCAGCGTCCCGTGGTCTGCGAGGTGTGCGGGCGGATCCTGTGGCTGGCTTGACCGGTGGGCCCGGGGCGGCTAGAATGCATTCGGCCAGTGGGCCGGAGGGCCGCGGGCGCCCGCTTGAGGCGTCCGAGGAAAGTCCGGACTCCACAGGGCAGGGTGCCGGGTAACGCCCGG
>DATCLL010000288.1:0-2008 GCA_036563935.1 Limnochordales bacterium
CTCCAGAGCCGCATACGAGAAGCCTTCCGCCTCGGAAGGCACCACGGCGATGTCGCTGCGGCCCCACACCCGCTGCGGATCGAGCTGAAACCCCAGCAGCCGTACCCGACCGGCAAGCTTCAACTGACGGGCCAGGCGAACCAGCCGCTCCCGATCCGGCCCGTCGCCCACCACCCAGAACCGCAGGGGCAGGCCGCGATCCACCAGGGCCGCCGCACGCAGCAGGACCTCCACGCCTTTGACCCGTGTCAGGCGGGACATGCACGTGGCTATCAACCCACGGGCACGGCCTGTGCCGGCCCGGGCCGGGCAGGCGGGCTCGGGCGGTCCCACCCAGTCCGGGTCCAGACCGTTGGGCACGATGGCCAGCTTCCGGACCTCCAGCCGGCCCCCCATCCACCGCACCAGCTCGTCGGCCAGTCCGCGCGAGACCACCACCACGGCCGCCGCCTCCCGCAGGGCCCACCCGGCCAGCATGGCCTCCCACCGGCCCTGCCACGCCGCCTGCCGTGACGGCAGCGGGCCGTGCACGGCGCATACCAGAGCCGCCGCACCCGTCGGGGAGGCTGCCTTCGCCGGGCAGGCCAACGCGGCGGCAGCCAGCACCGAAGCCTTAAGGCCGTGGGCATGCACCAGGGCCGGCCGCAGCCGGTTGATGGCCCGCACCAGGGCGCGAACGGCACGGACATCCTGGGCAGGGCGGAAGCCGTCGCATACAGGGACCGCAAGCCACGTCGAACAGGCACCCTCGGCCCCCACCCGCGCGAGGCGCTGGCGCAACTGCGCCAGGCTTTCCGGGTGCCCGAGCACGGCCACCTGCACGCCGCAGGCCGCCAGGCCCTTCAGCAGGGCGGCCACATGGGTGATCATGCCACCCCGCATCTCCCGGACCACGTGGAGAGCATCCACCACAGGGGTAGCGTGCGCGCCCGCCCAGGTGGGGATTCCGGCCCAGGGGAAGGCAGCGGCCCGCCAGGCTCACCGGTAACGGCGAAGAGCGAAGAACGTCGTCGGTGAGCCTGCTTCAAGCCATCGCCACGCGGGCGTGGGGCTGGGCCTGGGTGAGGGCCTGCTCGACGGCCATGCGGGCCATCAGGTGGGAGAGCGTCGCCTCGGCGCCCTGGTTTGGGTTGGGTCCTTCAGGGCCCAGGCCGTCCCGACAGCCCCCCGTCACCTCGTCGTACATGGGCACACCGGCCACATTGCGCCCGTAAAACCATTCCAGCGCGAGGCAAGCCCGGCGCAGGTAGCGAAGGTCGCCCGTGGCCGCGTACAGGGCAGCGGCCAGCTCGGCAGCCGCACCGGCATCCACCGGCTGCTGGTCGTAGCGGGCCGGCTGCCCTCCCCTTGCCCACCAGCCCCGGTTGCCAACCACGTGCATCACGCGACCGTCCCACAGGTGGGCCCAGGCGAAGTCCGCAGCCATGCGGGCCACCTCGAGGAACCGCCGCTCGCCGGTGACCTGCCAGGCGGCCAGCAGCCCGTGGGGGAGGCACGCGTTGCAGTAAGTCAGCCGGGGTTCAAACCACTGCCAGCCGTCGCCGGACGAGCGGTAAAAGGCACGAACCATGCGGTGGCCGAGCCGCTCGGCCAGCTGCCTGAGCTGGCCGGCGACCGCCTTCGGCAGCCGACCCGGCGCCTGGTCGAGGCAGGCGATGCCCAAAAGGACGTAGGCAGTAGGCCGCAGGTGGGTGAAGCGGTCCGCCCACGGGAGGCTGCGCAAGAGCATGCGCAGGGCGGCCACCTGCAGGCCCTCCACCTCCGCGGCGCGGGTAGCCTCGGCCAGGGCCCACAGAGCCCGCCCCACCGGCTCCTCCGGCGCCCTCTCATCCAGGAAGCGCCGGTCGTAACCCACGTCGTTGTGAAACCACCCGTCCTCCAGTTGGCAGTAGAGAATGAAGCTGAGGTACCGGACGGCCAGCTCCAGAGCCTCGGGATCCCCTGCCATCCGATGGTAGCGCAGCACGGTGATCAGGGCCCGGGCGTTGTCGTCCAGGGTGTAGCCCTC
>DATCLL010000289.1:0-3261 GCA_036563935.1 Limnochordales bacterium
GCCCAGCAGGGCGGCCCGTTGCGGCAGCCCGAGACAGGCAAGGCAAGCTCTCCTCCTCCTCTCTCCTGCTCGGCAGCCTCTGCGGCCCGGCAGGGCGGACAGCCGCGGTGCCGAAGTTCCTGGCGCAGGAAGTGGTGGCGAGACTCGGTGCGGCGGCGCCGCAGCACCCGGGGGCAACAGTTCCCGCAACGGCTTTTCTCCCATGGGCTGCTGGCCGCGGCGCTGGCGGTGGCGGCCCAGGCGTTCTTGCCCGGCCACACGCCGGCCCGGGCCTGGCCCACCTCCCTGGCAGCACTGGTGGGCAGCGCTCCGGGCGGCATCGGCTCCGAGGGGATGCTGGGCTCCCTGCCCGGCGGCTGGCCTTCCCTGGCCTTCTCCTATGCGCAGGTGACGGGGCCGCAGTCCAACCGGCAGGCACTGGAAAGCCACCTGTCGGCCGGGACGGGACGGGGGTGGCTTGAGCCGCTGGTGGCCCTCACCCTGTGGGGGCGCACGGGCAGGGGACTTCACCTGGTGCCCTCGGCCGGCGGGCGCTTGCGGCTGCAGGGCGTGGGCATCAGCCTGGAGGCCCTGTGGCCGCTGGGTCTGGAGGACTCTTCGCCGGCCCTGCGGGCCACCTGGACCCTGGAGCTGGACGACGGGCAGGTGGTGGTGGGGTTCCGGCGCTTTGCCGCCGACGCCTGGTCGGGGTGGTTTGTGGGGTACGGGCTGCGGGACTGAGCGGCGGCTTCGGAGCTACGGCCTCGCGGGGCCCTGCGCCCGGCGGCAGGCCGCGCGCCAGGCCTCCAGGAAGGCTTGGGCCCTGCGGGCCAGGCCGGCCAGGTCCCCCGTGCGCTCCACATCCCCCAGGAGCGGCCCCCCGACGCCCACCAGGGACGCCCCGGCTTCGGCCCACGCCGGCAGGTGCTCCAGCTCCACGCCCCCTGTCGGGCAGAAGGCCACCCCATCGGGCAGCACGGCCCGAAGGGCCTTCAGGTAGGCCGGGCCCACCGCCGAGGCGGGAAACAGCTTGAGCAGCCGGCACCCGGCCGCCACCGCCTGCAGGGCCTCGGAGGGCGTAAGCACCCCCGGGATGGCCAGCACCCCGGCCCTGCGGGCCTCATCCAGCACCTCCGCCACCAGCCCCGGGCTCACCAGGTAGTGGGCGCCTGCCCGCAGCGCCCGGGCAGCCTCGGCCCGGTCCCGTACCGTGCCGGCGCCCACCAGCAGGTGCGGGTAGTCCCGGCGCAGGGCCGCGATGATCGCCTCCGCCTGCGGCACGGTGAAGGTCACCTCCACCGTCTGCATGCCGCCGCCGGCCAGCGCCTGCGCCACCCGCAACGCCAGCTCTCGCTCCCCCAGCCGCACCACCGGGACCACGCCGGCCGCCACCAGCTGCGCTTCCACCCCGCCGCCCGAAGCCACGTGCGTCACCGGCCCCTCTCCCTGCGCCTACGTCCACCACCCTTCGCCCGGCAGGCAGCCCTCCCTGCTTCCTGACGCTCCCGCTCCCGGTCGCCCGGGCAGGAGCTGTACCCGGCGAAAACGAAGGGTCCGGCCCCGGGTTGGGCCGGGCGGGCCGTGGGGACAGGGCACGGCAGCCGTGGCGACAGGGCACGGGGACGGGGGGAGCTTGCGGCAGGCCGTGGCCAGCGTGAGCCTGGTGCACGTCACCAAGCGGTTCGGCCGGACGGTGGCCGTGCGGGACCTGACCCTGGAGGTGCGGGAGGGGGAGTTCCTGGTGCTCCTGGGCCCCTCCGGGTCAGGGAAGACCACCACGTTGCGCCTGGTGGCGGGCCTGGAGGAGCTCACGGAGGGTGCCATCTACATGAACGGCGCCCCCGTGCACCACCTGCCCCCCAAGGACCGGGGCGTGGCCATGGTGTTCCAGCACTACGCCCTGTACCCCCACATGAACGTATACGACAACATCGCCTTTCCCCTGCGCCAGAGGCGGCTTTCTCCCCAGGAGGTGGACCGGCGGGTGCGTGAGGCGGCCCGCATGCTGGGCCTGGAGAACCTGCTGCACCGCCGCCCCCGGGAGCTTTCGGGCGGCCAGCGCCAGCGGGTGGCCGTCGCGCGGGCCCTGGCCCGCCGGCCCCAAGTGCTGCTCATGGACGAACCCCTGGCCCACCTGGACCCGCCCCTGCGGCTGCAGGCCCGCTCGGAGCTTTTGCGGCTGCAGCGGGAGCTGGGAACCACCGTGCTGTACGTCACCCATGACCAGGCGGAGGCCATGAGCCTGGCCGACCGGCTCGCGGTGCTGCGGGAAGGCGAGCTGCAGCAGGTGGGCCATCCCCTGGAGGTGTACCGCCGGCCGGCGAACCTCTTTGTGGCCGGGTTCGTGGGTAGCCCGCCCATGAACCTCCTGGCCGGCACCCTGCGGGCCCGGGAGGGCGCCTGGCACGTGGAACTGGAAGGCTTCGCCCTGCCGGTCTGCGCGGCTTCGGGCGGTGGGCCGGGAGATGGCCCCGGTGGCCCGGGTGGCCCGGGCAGCCCCGGGGGCCCTGGCGGCTCGGACGGCCCGAGCTGCCTGGCAAGCCCGGCGGCCCGTGACGGGCAGCCCGTGGTGGTGGGCGTGCGGCCGGAGGCAGTGCAGCTGGAAGGCCCGCAGCCCGAGGACGACGGTGGGGCCCGGCCGCAGCCGGCTTCCCTGCACCGGCTGGAGGGCCGGGTGCGCATGGTGGAACCCTTGGGTTCGCACTCGTACGTTCACGTGGCCGTGGGGCCGTACACCCTGGTGGCCCGGGCTGGCGCCACCGCGGGCGTGACGGAGGGGCAGCGGTGCCGGGTGGTGGTACACCTGGACCAGTTGCACCTGTTCGACGGGGAGACGGGGCGCAGGCTATGAACGACGGCCGCCTGGAGCTGCGGGCGAGGACGCGGGGTTCCGAGACGGTCCATGCCGTGCGAAGGGCCGTGCAGGTCCTGGAGGCACTGGCCCGGGGCGACGCCGGCGTCTCGGAGCTGGCCCGGGCCACCGGGCTGCACAAGGCGACGGTGTACCGGCTTCTTCTGACCCTGAAGGAGCTGGGCCTGGTGGAGCAGAGCCCGCAGGGAGGGCGCTACCGCCTGGGCCTGCGGCTGGTGGAGCTGGGCGGGCGGGTGTTGAGCCGCCTGGACGTGCGGGAGGCGGCCCGCCCCTTCCTGTCGGCCCTGCGGGACGCCAGCCGGCTGACGGTGCACATGGCGGTGCTGGACGGCACCGAGGTGGTGTACATCGAAAAGCTGGACGCGCCCACCCACCTGCGGATGGCCTCCTTCGTGGGAACCCGCAACCCG
>DATCLL010000290.1:0-4462 GCA_036563935.1 Limnochordales bacterium
GGCGGCTGCCCACCCTGCACCAGGCCTTCCGCCAGCGCCAGCACCGCCGCTTTGCGGGGTATGCGCCCGCGGCTTTCCAGCTCCGGGTCCACCTGCAGGTGGGCCGGCACGGGCGCGCCCACGCAGGAGGGGCACCCCTCCTCGCAGGGGCACAACCGCACCAGATCCCAGGCCGCCCGCAGCAACTCCTCGCAGCGCTGGAAGGCCTCCCGGGCGAACCCCGCGCCGCCCGGGTGGCGGTCGTACAGGTACAACACCGGCCCGCTGCCGCCGGCCTCCACCACGTAGCCCACGTCGTCGCCGTCGCATCCCACAAACAGCGGCAGCACGCCCGCCAGGGCGTTGGCCAGCCCCCACAGCCCCTCCACCAGGCCTGCGCCCTGCCGCGCCAGCTCCCCGGCCAGGCCGGCCGGCACCCACAAGGCCATGGCCTGGGTGTACAGCTCCGTGGGCGGCAGGTTCACCCGCCCCCAGCCCAGGCTGTCCCGGCTGGCAAAGCGCACCTTCTTGAACATGTAGACCATCTGGGTCACCACCGCATCCCCCAGCGCCACCTGGGCTCCGCCGGCCCGGCGGTGCTGCCAGGGGCTGTCCGGCACAGGGTGGATGCGGTGTTCGGCCACGGCCTGGGTGAAGTAGTCCAGGTCCTGCCGGCGCACCCGGGCCACCCGGGCGTTCAGGTCCAAGGACTCCACCAGGTAGGTCTCGCCCTCGTGCAGGTACACCGCCTCCGGGTGCAGCTGGAAGAACGCGCTGGGCTCGTCCATGCTGCCCAGGGCCCGGCCCGTCTCGGCATCCTGGATGGTGTAGGTGGCCTGGGAGGCGGTGCGCAGGGACACCTGGCCGGCGGGGTACACACCGGGCACGGCCCAGCGCCAGCGCCGCCCGTCCCACCACGCCTCCCGCTGCTGCGCCAGCAGCTGCAGCATGGCCTCGGCGTGGGGCCCGAACAGACCCACCTCCTCGGGGTTGAGGGGCAGCTCGTACAGGGCAGCCCGCAGGTGGCCCAGCACCACCGGGGGGTTGTCGGGGTTCAGCGAGCAGGCCTCCGCGCCCCGCTCCAGCAGGTAACCCGGGTGGGAGGCCAGGTACTGGTCCACGGGCTGGTCGTGGGCGATGAAGAACACCAGCCCCTCGCCCCGCCGGCCGGCCCGCCCCGCCTGCTGCCAGAAGGAGGCCATGGAGCCCGGGAACCCCACCAGCAGCGCCGCCTCCAGCGCCCCCACGTCGATGCCCAGCTCCAGGGCATTGGTGCTGCACACGGCCAGAAGCTCGCCGTCGAACAGCCTGCGCTCCACCTCCCGGCGGTGCTCGGGCAGGTAGCCGGCCCGGTAGGCGGCCACGCAGCCCGCCAGGGACGGGGCCACCCGTTGCAGCCGCTCCCGGGTGTAGCGGCACAAAAGCTCGGCCACCACCCGAGCCCTCCCGAACGCGATGGAAGGAACCCGCCGGCTCACCAGGCGCGCCAGGAGCTCCGATGCCTCCGCGTTCGCCGAGCGGCGGGCCGGCGGGTGGCCCACCAGGGGAGGGTTCCACACCGCCAGCCACCGGGCGGGCCGGGGGGAGCCGTCCTCCGTCACCACCTCCACCGGCTCGCCCAACAGCAGGCGGGCCAGCTCCTCGGGGTTGGCCACCGTGGCGGAACACAGCACGAAGACGGGCGAGCTTCCCCAGTGGCGGGCGATGCGGCGAAGCCGGCGCAGCACGTTGGCCACGTGGGAGCCGAACAACCCTCGGTAGACGTGCACCTCGTCCACCGCCACCACCGCCAGCCCCCGGAAAAACCTTGCCCAGCCCGGATGGTGGGGCAGGATGCCCGAGTGCAGCATGTCCGGGTTGGTGAGCAGCACGCGCCCCGATTCCCGCAGGCTGCGGCGGCGGGCAGGCGGCGTGTCGCCGTCGTAGGTGCCCACCGCTTCGGGGTCGACGCCTCCGGCCTCCCGCACCAGCTCCAGCAGGAAGCGCAGCTGGTCCTGGGCCAGGGCCTTGGTGGGGTACAGGTACAGCGCGGTGGCCTGGGGCCGGCTCAGCAGGGCCTCCAGGGCGGGGATGTGGTAGGCGAGGCTTTTGCCGCTGGCCGTGCCGGTGGCCACCACCACCGCCCTGCCGGCCCGGGCCGCCGACACCGCCCGGGCCTGGTGACAGAACAGCCTCTCGATCCCCCGCCGGGCCAGGGCCCGTACCAGCGGCTCCGGCAAGGGCGGGTCCAGCTCGGCGAACCGGGCCCCCTGCCCCGGCAGGCGGCGCAGGGTGCGCAGCTGGCCGCGGTAGTCCTGGGAGCTGACCAGTTCCTCCACGAACTGCCGTACGTTCACGCACGGGACAGTTCGCCCGGACCCGCCGCGCCCCTTCCCTGGGGGCCGTCCACCCCCTGCGGCGCCGTGCCGGCCACCCACACCACCGCCAGCCCGGCAGGCTGCAGGCAGGCCGCCAGCCGCCGGCGGGCCCGCAGCTCCAGCAGCGCGGCCCGGTGCTCCTGCTGGATGGCCGTAAGCTCCCGCTGCAGGCGCTTCCACATGGCCAGCGCCTGCCCGCAGCCCGGCTCCACCCCCCACCCGGCGTCGCTGCCCGGGGAGCCGGTCCCATCCTGCGGGCCGCCGGGCCGGCCCGCCACGGCCTGCCACGTTTGCCTGCGGGTCAGCCGGCCGATGCCCTCCCGGGCGGCGGCCAGCGCCTCCAGCCGCCGGCAGGCGAAGTAGCGGTGCAGGCTGGCCGCCTCCTGCCGGTACACCGGGCCGGTAGCCAGCCGCACCCGCAGCAGCACGCGCCGGGCCTCCCACAGGGCGCACCGAAGCGCTACGGGGGCGAGCTGGCTCAGCTCGTAGAAGCTCACCCAGCAAAGGCCCGCAGGCGGGTTCCTCACGGGGCGCAGGGCCGCCGCAGGCCCCGGCCCGCCCGGCCGCGCCCTGCCCACCACCCGGGCCTCTTCCGCCTGGGGGTCCACCACCACGTCCACCGCCCGGCGCAGCTCCCCCACCAGCCCCCAGCCGGCCACCCTCAACTGGAAGCGAAACCACAGCCACCGCCGCCACACGTCTGCCGTCAGCCCGCCGCCGGGCCAGCACAAGACGCCAAACCGGGCGCTTCCGTCGGGCTGCCCGGGCTGCCGCAGATAGGGTCCGCCTCCGGCCCGCCGCTCGGGCCGTCCAGGGTCCTGCGGGACTGTTCCAGGGCCCGGGACAGCCGCCGCCAGCGCCGCTCGACCCGCTTGCCCAGCTCCCCGAGCAGCTGGCGGCGCCGCCTGGGGCTTGTGCCCTGCAGCACCGCCCGGGCTATGGCCGCCGGCAGCCCCCCGGGAACGGAGGCCACCACCTCGTCCGCCTCCCCCACCGCCTCCCGGAACATGCCCAGCTTCTCGTACACCAGCCACAGCACGTCCTCCTCGATGGTGCCCGGCACCATCAGGTGCACCACCTGCACCGTGCGGGTCTGCCCCAGGCGGTGGAGCCGTCCGATGCGCTGCTCGATGCGCATGGGGTTCCAGGGTAGGTCCAGGTTCACCAGGCGGCTGCAGAACTGCAGGTTGTGGCCCTCGCTGGCCACGTCGGTGCAGACCAGCACCGCCAGCCGGCTGCCAAAGCGCTCCAGCACCCTCCTGCGCCGGGCCTCGGGGGTGCTGCCGCACACCATTCCGCACACAACACCCGCCCGGCGCAGCGCCCTGCAGGCTGCCCGCGCCGTGGCCGAAAACTGGGTGAAGGCCACCAGCTGGCCGCCGCCCGGGCCGAGGCGGCGGGCCCGGTGCACCAGCCAGCGCACCTTGGGCCCCACCCGCCGCCGGCTTACCTCCTCTGCCCGGCAAGCCAGCCGCTCCAGCTCCCGGCGCAGGCCCTCCGGAAGGGCCGAGCCCTTCCCGGCGGCCAGGCGGGCCAGGCTGGCGGCGCACGCCTGGGGACTGCTGGCCGCCTCCCGCAGGAGGGTGGCCAGAAGCAGGGGTGTTCCCGGCCCCAGCTCCGCGGAGGCCTGCGCCAGCCATTCCTCGATGGCGGCGTACAGCTGCTCCTCCTCGGCCGCAAAGGGAACCTCCCGCACCACTACCCTCCGGCCCGCCAGGACTAGCCCCGCCTGCTCCCGGGTGGTGCGGATCAAGACCTGGGCGAGGCTGCGCCGCACGGCCTGGGCGTCCCGCAGCGTGCGGGAGTCCAGCAGGCACTGGCGGCGGAAGGCGCGGGGCGTGCCCAGCTGGCCCGGGCGCAGCAGGCTCACCAGCGCGTGCAGCTCCAGCAGGTGGTTGTGCACGGGGGTGGCCGTGAGCAAAAGCAAAAACGCCTTGCGCAGGCCCGACACCAGCCGGAACCCGGCCCCGTCGCGGTTTTTCAGGCGGTGGGCTTCGTCCACCACCACCAGGTCCCAATCCACCGCCTGAAGCCACCGGTCCCAGGGGGAGCTGCGGGCTTTCTCCAGGGAGACCAGCCACACCCCCTCCGGCGCACCCTCCCCCGCAGGAAACGGCTCGGCCAGC
>DATCLL010000291.1:0-2334 GCA_036563935.1 Limnochordales bacterium
CCCACGGCCCGGGTGGGCCCGCAGGTGGAGCTGGGCCCGTACGTGGTGGTGGGGCCCGGGGTGGTGCTGGAACCGCAGACGGTGGTGGAGGCCTTCGCGGTGCTGGAGGGCCCGACCCGGGTGGGGGCGCGCTGCCGCATCGCCACCGGCGCGGTGGTAGGCGGGCCGCCCCAGGACCTCCACTACCAGGGGGAACCCACCCAGCTCCTCATCGGGGAGCAGGTCTACCTGGGCCCCTACACCACCGTAAGCCGCGGCACCCCCAAGGGCGGCGGGGTGACCCGCATCGGGCAGGGGTGCGTACTGGAGTACGGGGCGCACGTGGGCCACGACTGCCAGCTGGGCCGGGAGGTGCGCATGGAACCCCTCTCCGCCCTGGCGGGCCACGTGGTGGTGGGGGACGGCGCCGAGATCGGGGCGCTGGCGGGGGTGCATCAGTTCGTGCGCATCGGGCGCCTGGCCAGGGTGGAACCCCACGCCATGGTGGGCAAGGACGTGCCGCCCTTCGTGCGGGTGGCGGGCAACCCCGCCGGGGCGCAGGGGCTGTACCGGGCGGCGCTTGCGGCGCGGGGGATGGACGGGCGGGTGCTTCGGGCCCTGGAGACGGCGGTGGGGTGGCTGTACGGCGCCGGGCTTACCGCCGAGCAGGCGGCGGCCCGCATGGAGCAGGAGCTGGGAGACGTTCCCGAGGTGCAGGAGCTGGTGGCCTTCCTGCGGGCCCGGGGCCGGGGCGTGACCCGATAGCCGTGGCAGGCGCCATCGGTCTCATCGCCGGCCGGGGCGAGCTTCCCGCCATCTTCCTGCAGCAGGCAGCCCGGCGGGGGCTTGAGGTGGTGCTGGTGGAGCTGGACGGGGCGGCAGTTCCGCCGGGCCGCAGGGGGGAGCTGGCCCGGCTGCGGGTGGACCTGGCGGGCTGGCCGGAGCTGGTGCAGTTCTTCCTGCGCCACGGGGTGAGGGACGTGTACGTGGCCGGGAAGGTGAGCCGGCTGCAGGCGGCGGCCCTGCTGGAGCAGGCGGCGGCCGGGGAGCTGGCGCAGCTGTACCGCCGGGGCTCGCACCTGGGCGACCAGGCCCTGTGCCAGCTGGTGGCCGACGAGCTGGCCCGGGTGGGGCTGCGGTTGGGCGAGCAGCGGGAGGTGCTGGCGGACCTTCTCATGCCCGCTGGGCTGTTTTCGGCCCGGGCTCCCGACGCCCGGGAGGCCAGGGACCTGGAGCGGGGGAAGGTGCTGGCCCAGCGCCTGGCCGAGCTGGACGTGGGCCAGACGGTGGTGCTCAAGCACGGGGTGGTGCTGGCGGCGGAGGCCTCCGCCGAGGGCACCGACGCCACCATCCGCCGGGGAGGACGGCTGGGCGGGCCGGGCGCGGTGGTGGTGAAGGCCGCCCGGCCGGACCAGGATCTGCGGCTGGACACGCCGGTGGTGGGGCCGGCCACGGTGCGGGCCATGGCCGCGGTGGGCGCCTCGTGCCTGGGGGTTCAGGCGGGCCGCTGCTTCGTGCTGCACCCCCAGAGGGTGCGGCGGGCGGCAGACCGGGCAGGCATCGCAGTGGTAGGCTGGTAGGGGGTTGGGGGAACCGTTGCCATCCCGGGCGCAGGTGCCGCAGGGCCCGGGCGCGCACGGGCCCGAGGCGGGCACGCATAACCCCGGGTCCCGCTTCATGCTGGTGGCCGGCGAAGCCTCCGCGGACGACTACGGCGCCCGCCTGGCGACCGCCATCCGGCAGCTGTGTCCGGACGCCCGGTTCTTCGGCATGGGCGGGCCCCGCATGCGCGAGGCGGGCGTGGAGCTGGTCTTCGACGCCACCCACCGGGGAACGGTGGGCGTGGTGGAGGCGGTGCGGGAGCTTCCCCTGTACCGGCGGCTGCTGTTCCGGTTGGCCCGGGCCGCGCAGGAGCTGCGGCCGGACGCCTGCGTTCTCATGGACTTCCCCGGCTTCAACCTGCGGCTGGGGCCACTGGTGCGGCGGCTGGGCATCCCGGTGATCTACTACATCCCGCCCGCCGTCTGGGCCTGGGGGGCGGGCCGGGCCCGGCAGGTGGCCTCCTTCGCCAGCCAGGTGCTGTGCGTGTTCGACTTCGAGGTGAAGCTGTACCAGGCGGCGGGGGCCCGGGCCCGGTGGGTGGGGCATCCCGTGGTGGAGGACGTGCCGCCCCGCCCGCCGGTGGAGCAGGCCCGCCGGGAGCTGGGGCTGGACCCCGGCTGCCCGGTGGTGGCCCTGCTGCCCGGAAGCCGCCGCCAGGAGCTGGAGCGGCTTTTGCCCGTCATGCTGGAGACGGTGGCGCGCACCTGGGCCCAGCGCCCGCAGCTGCAGTGCGTGGTGTCGGTGGCACCGGGG
>DATCLL010000292.1:0-9308 GCA_036563935.1 Limnochordales bacterium
CGCTGCGGCGGATGGCGTGGGCCGTCACCGCCGCCGGAGAAAGCCCGCCCCTGCCGGCCAGCAGCCGCTCCAGCTCCGCCAGAACCGGCTCCACGGGCACAGGAACGTGCACGTACACCTCCACCCGGTGGCAGGTGGCCACCACCACCGCCGGCCAGGGCAGCTGCTCCAGGAACTGCAGCACCTGGTCTTCCCGGGCCAGCTGCAGCCGCTCCCGCACGGCCAGCGGGGCGCTGCGCCAGTCCAGGCCCACCATGGCCACCTGCCGCTGCGGCAAAACCCCGTGCGCCGGCTTCACAACCAGCCGCCCCCGCTCGCCCCCGCCGTCGCCAGGCCGGGCGCGGCCGCCCCGGATACCGTGCCGTAGCCTTGCCCGTACCCCTGCAGCATGGCCACCAGGAGCTCGTCGAAGAACTGCTCGGCCCGCCGCACCATCTCCCACCGGTCCTGTCCCCCGTGCCCGCCCGACGGCAGGCTGCGGGCTACCGCATCCACGAGGGTGCGGCGGAAGACCACAAAGGCCCGGGCCGTGTCGGCGGCCGAAAGCCCCAGCTGGGCCGCCTCGGCCCCGTACCGCTGCAGGCGCTGGCAGGCCAGCTTGAGGCACCCCTCACCCCGGGCCGGGTCAAACGCGTACCGCAGAAGCCACCCCAGGAGCTGGCGCCCGCTGGTGCGCAGGGCCTGCTCCCGGGCGTGGTAGCGGGGGCGCCACGGTTCCGCCGCGAGGCGGGCCTGAAGGGCGGGGCGGGCTGCCAGGAGCGTCACCTGACGCAGCCGCTGCAGCGCCGGCGGCCCGGAGGCCCCGGGCAAGCGCCCCGTGGCCATGAACTCCTCCAGGGCGCTGCGCAGGTAGCGCCGGTGGCCGCCGGGCGTGCGGAAGGCCTGCAGGTATCCCAGCCGGGTCCAGCGCCGCACGGTGGCCTCATGGACCCCCAGCAGCCGGGCCGCTTCCCGAATCCCCAGCCACTCCAGAGCTCATCCCCCCTTCACAGGACCGGCCGGTCTCGCTCCCGGGCAGGGCTGCTGCCCGGGCTCCCACGGAGAGGCCATCACTCCAGGTCCCGCAGGGCCGCCTCCAGGCTCTTGCGCACGCCGGTGATGAAGGGCGTCTCCTCCTTGACGTAGCGGCGGGCCTCCGCGGCCCGAAGCGCCCGGATGAGGTCCACCAGCCGGTCCAGCCGGTCCGTCTCGAAGGCCAGGATCCACTCGTAGTCGCCCAGCCCGAAGGCCGAGGTGGTGTTGGCCAGCACGTCGGGATACGGCCGCGCCAGCTCCCCGTGCTCCTTGAGCATCTCGCCCCGGCGACGGGGCTCCAGCAGGTACCACTCGGGCGTGCGCACAAAGGGGTACACGCACAGGTACCGCCGTGGGGCCTCGCCCCTCACAAAGGCCGGCACGTGCTCCGGGTTGAACTCCGCGGGCCTGTGCACCCCCAGGAAGACCCGGCTCACCTCCAGAAGCTGCCCGATGCGGCTGCGCCGCAGCTGCACGAACAGCTCCTGGATGGCCTCCGCCGCCGGGCTCACCCACCACAGCATCAGGTCGGCGTCGGTGCGGAACGCGGCCACGGAGTACACCCCGCGCACCTGGACGGGCCCGAAGGAGGTGCGGGCCTCCCCTGACTGCGCGCCCAGGTCCATCCCCATTCGCTCCGCGGCCTCCTCCACCGCCTGCCGCCGGGGAGCCACCCCCAGGGCCGCCCAGGCCGGGGTGCGCCGGAAGACCAGGTAGTACGCAAACAGGGACCGGTCAGCCTGCACAGCTTCTGGCAAGGGGGGATCCCTCCCGACTCACGGAATTGCGGGCCGGCGCCTGCTGGCCCAGGAAGGCGGCCAACCGGGAAGCCACCTGCTCCGCCCGCTCCAGGCAGTCGGCCACGCCGGCCCCGTTCCAGGCCGCGCCGGCCAAAAACAGCCCCGGGTGAAGCCCGCACCGCTCCTCCAGGGCACGCACCCGCTCCCGGTGCCCCACCTCGTACTGGGGCAGGGACAGTGGCCACCGCTGCAGTCGGGCGGCCGCCGCAGGCCCCGCCAGCCCTGCCAGGCGGGAAAGGTCTTCCTGCACCGCCTGCAGGAGCTCCGCATCGTTCTTCTGCAGGGCCTCCTCCTGCCCGTCACGCCCCACCGAGGCCCGCACCACCACCCACGGGCCCCGCACCGAGTGGGGCCACTTGGTGGAAAACCACGTGCAGGCGCTGACGCAAAGGCCTGGCGGGTCCTGCCCCGGCGCCACCAGCACCCCCGAGCTCCGCCACACCGGACTTTGCCGGGGAACCGCCGCCGCGGGGTACACCAGCGCCGCCACCGCCACGGAGGCGTACCGGATGGCACCCAGGCCCCGCGCCAGGACCGGGTCCCAGGGGGCCACGAGCCGCGCCGCCTCCCAGGCCGGAACTGCCAGCACCACGGCATCGGCCTGCCACGGCCGGCCGCCCGCCCGCAGCCAGAAGCCGCCCTCCGGGCCCAGGGGCGCCAACTCGTCCACCCGGCAGCCCGTGTGCACCTGCACCGTGGGCCCGCAGGCCCGCTTCAGGGCCGCCGCCAGCTGCCCCAGACCGCCCCGCAGCGACCAGAAACCCGGGCCGGCGGAGGTTCCGCCGCTCCCGCCGGGGGCCCGGCCGGCTGCGCCGGAGCCTGCCCCCCTGGCCGCCAGCATGGCCCGCAGCAGGCTCCCGTAGCGGGTCTCCTGTTCCCGCAGGCGGGGAAAGACCGCCAGCACGCTCAGGCGCTCGGCGTCGCCCCCGTGGATGCCGGCCAACAGCGGCTGCGCCAGGGCCTCCACCGCCTCCTGCCCCAGACGGCGCCGCACGAAGCACGCCAGGGACTCGTCCGCACCGTCCCGCCGCGGCGGAACCAGCCACTCCAGCGCCATGCGCAGCTTGCCCGGCCAGCTGACCAGGTCGGTGCGCACCCACTCCCCCAGGCTGGTGGGCACCAGGCCCATCAGCCCCGCCGGCAGCCTGCGCAGACGTCCCCGGCGGAAGATGAGGGTGCCCAGGGGCCCCGCCGGGCTCACCAGCTGGTCTTCCAGGCCCAGTTCCCGGGCCAGCTGCAGGGGCCGGGGCTTGTAGGACACCAGGGACTCGGCACCCAGTTCCACCAGGGCCTCGCCGCGGCCCGCCTCCCACGTCAGCCGGGCGGTGCGCAGCTTGCCGCCGGGCTGGCGTTCCGCCTCGAACAGGTGGCATTCCAGGCAGAGCCCGCCCTGCCGGGCTTCCCGGGCCAGGTAATAGGCCACCCCGAGGCCCGAAATCCCGCCCCCCACGATGGCCACCCGCAGGGGGGCGCCGGCTGCCCCGGCCGCTCCCGTGCCCGGCGCGGCTGGCCGGCCGCTCAAGCGGCCGTCAACGCCCGCCGGCACGAGCCAGGCCCTCCTCCACCTGCGCCGCCGCAGCGGTCACCACGTGGGCCAGGGCTTCGATGAAGTCGGAGGCGTCGTTGAGGGACTCGGTGCGGGCAAGCTCCATGCCCAGGCGCAGGGCCGCCGCCCGGGCCTCGATGTCGATGTCGTACAGCACCTCCAGGTGGTCCGCCACGAACCCCACCGGGCAGACCACCACCCGGCGCAGCCCCTGCCGGGCCAGTTCCTGCAGGGCCTGCTCCAGGGTGGGGCCCAGCCAGGGTTCCGGCGTGCGGCCCTGGCTCTGGTAGGCAAAGCTCCAGCGGGCCCGCTCCAGGCCGCAGGCGGCCGCCACGGCCTGGCAGGTGTCGTGCAGCTCCTGGGGGTAGGGGTCGTTCCACTGGAGAATGCGCTCCGGCAGGCTGTGGGCGGTGAACAGCACGTGGGCCTGCTGGAACCCCTCCGCCGCCAGGGCCCGGGCAAGCCGGTCCGCCCAGCACCGCACGAAGGCCGGGTGGCGGCACCAGCTGCGCACGTAGCGCACCTGCAGGCTGTGGGCGCCCAGCTCCCGCCGCGCCGCCTCGGCCGCCTCCACGTACAGCTCCACGCTCATGCGGGAGTACTGGGGCGCCAGCGCCACGCCCACCGCCTCACGGATGCCGTCGGCCGCCATGCGGGAGACCGCCTCGGCAATCCACGGCGTCCAGTGGCGCATGCCCACGTACACCTGCCAGCCCTCGCCCAGGCGGGCCTGAAGGGCCCGGGCCTGGCGCTGGGTGATGGCCGGCAGCGGGGAGCTTCCCCCGATGGCCCGGTAGCGCTCCTGCAGTTCCTGCAGCGCCTGCGGCGATGGCCGCCGGCCGCCCCGGATGTGGGTGTAGTAAGGTTCGACCTCCTCCAGGCTCGTGGGGCTCCCGTAGGCCATGAGCAGCACGCCACGCCGGCCTGCCGGACTCGCCCATGATGCGCCGTTCACCGCTATTGCTCCTTCCCCTGGGGCGGATGGGGTGGCCGCTTTGGCGCGGCCGGCTCCCCTCGCGAGGTGGTCTCTCGCACCAGTTCCACCAGGAAGCGCACCTGCTGCGGGTCTGCCTCGGGCGGCACGCCGTGGCCCAGGTTGAAGATGTGGCCGGGGCGGCCGGCTGCCTGCTCCAGCACCGCCGTGGCCCGGCGGGCGAGCAACTCCCGGGGGGCCAGCAGGGCGGCCGGATCCAGGTTGCCCTGAATGCCCACCCCGAAGCCCAGCCGGCGCCAGGCCTGGTCCAGGGGCACCCGCCAGTCCACTCCCACCACCGACGCGCCCAGCGAGGCCAGGCTCTCCAGGTAGCCGCCCGTCTCCACGGCGAAGTAGATGGTGGGCACCTCCGCCGACGCCAGCTGGCCGAACAGCCAGCGCAGGTGGGGCGCGACGAACTCCTCGAAGTCTTCCCGGGACAGCGCGCCCGCCCAGCTGTCGAACACCTGCACCGCCCTGGCGCCGCAGCGCACCTGCTCCGCCAGCAGCGCCGCGCTGACCCGGGCCAGGCGCTCCATCAGCGCCCGCCACAGGCCCGGGTCCGAGTACATGAGGGCCTTGGTGTGCAGGTAGCGGCGGGACGGCCCGCCCTCCACCAGGTAGCTGGCCAGCGTGAACGGCCCGCCGGCAAAACCGATGAGGGGCACCCGCAGGGCACGGGCGGCCAGCCGGGCCGACTCACCCACCAGCGCCAGCGTCTCCTCCAGCCGGACGGGCCTGAGCCTGTCCACGTCGGCCGCCGTGCGCACGGGCCTCGACGGCACGGGGCCCAGCTGCTCCCGCAGCTCAAAGGCCACACCCAGGGCCCGGAAGGCGACGGAGATGTCCGAGAAGAGGATGGCGGCGTCCACGCCCAGAAGCTCCACCGGCTGCACGGTGATCTCCGCGCACAGCTCGGGGCGCTCCAGGATCTCCCACAGGCTCAGCCGTTCCCGCACGCGCCGGTACTGGGGCAGGTAGCGGCCTGCCTGGCGCATGAACCACACGGGCGTCGGCCGCACCGGCTCCCGGCGGCATGCCTTCAGGAACCGCTGCTCGTTCACGGGGCTGTCCGCCCCTGGCCGCCGCCTGCGCCGCCGGCCTGGCCGGAAGGCCCCGCAGGGAATGGTAACGGGTAAACCGCAGCAAACCTGATCAATCCTGCAACGCACCCTGCGGGATTATACGGGCGGGACCCGGGGGCTGTCTACCGCCGGCCGGCCCTCGCGGCGCTGCCCGCAGCCCTGGCGCCCGGACGGCCCGTGCCGCTTTGGGCACGCCCGGCCTGGCCCGTCTGTGCCCCCTCCAGCTCGAGGAGCCTGCGTTTCACCGCGGGCCCGCCGCCGGAGTACTCCCCCAGCCCCCCGTCGGCCCGTACCACCCGGTGACAGGGGACGAACAGGGGCACGGGGTTTTTGGCCATCACCTGGCCCACCGCCCGGGCGGCTCCCGGCTTCCCCACCCGCCGGGCCACCTCCCGGTAGCTCAGCGTCTGGCCCCGGGGGATGCGGGCCACCTCCTGCAGCACCGCCCGCTGGAAGGGGGTGAGCCCCTGGAGGTCCAGCGCCACGGGCACCGGCCGGCCCGCAAACCAGTCGTCCAGACGCTGCCGCCAGGACTCCCGTTCCCCGGGGTCCCGGCAAGCTTCAACGACGGCACCGGGACGGGCCTGCTCCAGTTCCCGCCGGAACTGCTCCTGGTCCCGGGCGCCCAGCGACACGGCGCACAGCCCTTCGGAGCTCCACGCCAGGAAGACCGGCCCCAGGGGGCTGGGCAGGCATGCGTAGCGCACCGGCAAGGGCGCGTCCCCGGCTACAGCCGGGCCAGACGCACGGTGGTGATGCATGTGGGCGCCCCCTCCTTCGTGGACACCACAGCCTGCCCGGCCAACTTCCCCTGGCGCACGCCCACCACGAACTCCCGGCCTCTGGGCAGCCACAGCTCCACGAAGCCGTTGGACAGGCTGCGCAGCCGCCCCGAGAATACGACCTCTCCGGCGGCTCCGCCGGCCTGCCGCTCCCGCACGGTCACCTCGAACCACCGGTCGGGCAGCTCGCCCTGGCAGCCGGAGGGCACGTGCACGGCGCACGGGTGGGTCTGGCGTACGTACGGCGCCACTGCCAGGTACATCCGGTCTGCCGGCAGCTTCACCCGGGCGGTGCGCCCGTCCGGCCATTGGGCCTGCACGGCCCGGTCGGTCACCCAGGTTCGGATGGGGTGCCCCTCCTGCCGCCAGCGGTTGACTGTGGCGACGGCCTGCTCGGCCGTAAGTCCCGCCAGCTCCTGGGGCCCGGGCATGGCTTGCGCCCCGGAAGGCCCCGCAATCCCCCACACCGCCGCCGCCGTCACGGCCGCTGCCGCACCCGCGGCCAGCACTGCTCCTGCCCGCATGCTCCATCTCCCACCCCGGCCGCTGTCATTATGCCACGTCCAGCACCGCCCGTCCCAGCAGCTGCCCGTTTTGCAGGCGCGCCAGGGCCTCGTTGGCCTGCTCCAGCGAAAAGCGGTCCGTCACCACGGGGCGCAGCCGGCCTTCGTTGACCCATCGCACCGCCTCGCGGAAGCTCTGCAGGGGCGCTGCCCGCACCCCCAGGATGGACAGCTGGCGCAGCACCACGTCGCCGGTGGGGATGCTCACCTCGGTGTCGGGCAGGTAGCCCACCAGCAGCAGCCGGCCGCCCTTGCGCAGGCACGAGGCGGCCAGGCGCAGCGAGGAGGGCCGGGCCACGAAGTCCACGGCCAGGTCGATGGGCGCGCCCGCCGCCTGCGCGATGGCCCGTTCCAGCTCCGGCCGGTCGCTGAGGAAGACCGCGTCGGCCCCGGCCTGGCGGGCCAGGTCCAGCTTCTCGGGCACCCGGTCCACGGCCACCACCCGGGCGCCGCCCAGCTTGGCCACCTGGATGGCGTGCAGCCCCAGTCCTCCCGCCCCCACCACCAGCACCGTCTCGCCCACCCGCAGGGCCGCCCGGTTGCGGATGCCGTGCACCACCGTGGCCACCGCGTCGGCCACGATGGCCGCCTGGTGGAAGGGCACCTGCGCCGCCAGGGGAACCGCGTGGGTGTGCGGCACCACCACGTACTGGGCCATGCCCCCCGGCACGTTGAAGCCTACCTGGCGCACGTTGTCACACAGGGTGTCCTCGCCGCTGCGGCAGGCCCAGCAGGTCCCGCAGTTGAGGTAGAAGTACAGCACCACCCGGTCGCCCGGCGCCACCGACTGCACGCCGTCGCCCACCGCCGCCACCTCGCCGGCCACCTCGTGGCCCAGGATGTGGGGAAGCCGGGGCAGCACGGCGGCCGGAAGCTTGCCGTGCCAGATCTTGATGTCCGTGTAGCAGACGCCGCAGGCCCGCACCCGCACCAGCACCTGGCCCGGGCCGGGAGGCGGGGGGTCCGGCACCTCCCGCAGCACCAGGGGCTCCCCAAAGCGCTCAACCACCATGGCCCGCATGCCCGGTTCCCCTTTCCGCAAGCTCTCGCGCCAGCATCCGCCCGATGCGCAGGCGGTGGGCCTCCTGGGTTCCGTCGGAGTGCAGGAACGAAAGCACGTCCCGCAGGTACTTCTGCAGCGGGTACTCCATCATGATGGCCGACCCGCCCAACAGCTCGCAGGCCCGGCGGGCCACCTGGAAGGCGGCTTCGGCGGCAAAGGTCTTGGCCATGGAGCTGAGCTTGTAGTCGTACGGCTGCTGGTGCTCCACCGCCCAGGCTGCCCGGTAGATGAGGCAGCGGGCCGCCTCCAGCAGCGTGGCCATCTCGGCCAGCGCCAGCTGCACGTTGGGATGGTGCAGGATGGGCCGGCCCCCCTGCACCCGCCCCGCCGCCCACTCCAGCGCCGCCTCGTACGCCGCCCGGGCCGTGCCCAGGGCCGTGGCGCCCGCCTCGATGGCGCTTTCCCGCAGGACGTGGGCGATGCTGCTAAGGCCTCGCCCCTCCTCGCCCACCAGGAAGCTGCCGGGAAGGCGCACCCCTTCGAAGGCGATCTCGGCGTTGTTGATGAGGCGCTGGCTGATCTTCTCGTGGATGCGCACCACCCGCAGCCCGGGGGTATCCCGGGGAACCATGAAGCAGCTCGTGCCCTCCGGAGCCGGCCGGGACGGGTCGGTGGCCGCAAAGACCAGGTACAGCCCGGCGTCCGCCCCGTTGGAGATGAAGCGCTTGCGGCCCTCCAGAACCCATCCGTCCCCCTCCCGCCGGGCCACGGTGTCGAAGTGCCAGTCACCCTCGTAGGGGATCACGTAATCGCTGCCGTGGGCGGGCTCCGTGAAGCAGATAGCCAGCACAAACCGGTGGTCGGCGCAAAAGCGCGGGAAAAACCACTCCTTCTGCTCCCGGCTGGCCATCTCCGAGAACACCCGGGTGATCTTCCAGGTCTGGTCGAAGATGCAGGCCAGCCCCATGTCCCCGGCGGCCAGCTCCTCCGCCACCACGCACAGGGTGAGAGGGCTGGCGCCGCCGCCCCCGTACTCCCTGGGAACGGCCAGGGTGCGCAGCCCCATGCGGGAGAGTTCCTCCACCCAGTCCCACGGAACCCGGTCCCGGGCGTCAGGCCGCCACTTCCGCTCCATGGCCTCGGGCCGCACCTTTTCCCGCACGAACTGACGCACCTTCTGCTGCAGCTGCTCCTGCTCGGGGGTGAGTCGAAAGTCCACGGGCCGCCCCCCCTTCCCTCATCCCTGCTCCGGCACCACGGCCCCCCGCCCGATGAGCTGGCGGGCCCGCAGGCGCTGCAGCAGCACCCCGGCCCGGGACAGCGGCTCCACCTGGGAGACTACCGGCCGGATGCGCCCGTCGGCCACCAGCTGCGCGGCCTGCGCCACCTCCCAGCGGGAGGCGTACCGGCTGCCCAGCACCGTCAACTCGTCGAAGACCAGGCGGCGGGGCTCCACGGGCACGGCCACCCCGGGGAACGTGGTCACCGCCACCAGCCGGCCCCGCCGGTCCAGGCACCGCAGGCAGAACTCCAGGGTCTGGG
>DATCLL010000293.1:0-2983 GCA_036563935.1 Limnochordales bacterium
CGAGGAGCCTGCTGCAGGCGGGCGACATGGCGCAGGTGGCAGGAGTCCTGGTAGCTGACGGTGATGGGTTCGGCTGCCGGCGGCTGCAGGGCGGGCAGCTGCTGCTGTTCCACGAACTCGCTGAACTCCCGCACCCGCTCCCGAAAGCGCTCGGCCCGCTGCACCCACAGCCGCTCCGGCTCCTCAAGACCCGCCCGCCGGCCGGCACCACACGCCACGTGGAGCGGGTACTCCCGCAGGAAGGCATAGCACCCCCCGGCGGCCACCACCAGCCAGCGGGCACCGGAGCGCTCAAAGGCCTCGATGTTGCGCCGGGCAAGCCGCGCCGCCACCTCGGGCATGCCCAGGTGGGCGTGCACGGCGCCGCAGCAGCCCCCGCCCACCAGGGTGCGCACGGGGTACCCCAGGGCCGCAAGCACCCGGGCAGCGGCGCGGTTCACCGGGGAGAAGAACAGCTCCTGGATGCAGCCGGCAAACAAAGCCACCCCGGCGGCTCCATCCCCGCGCGAGCGCGCCTGTGCCCAAAGCTGCCAGGGCGGCCGGGCAGCAGGCAGCGCCAGAACCGTGTCGGCCAGCACAGCGGCCCGCTGCCGCCACAGGGAGCGGGGGGCAGCCATCCCCACCCATCCCGCCAGCCGGGCCGCCAGGCCTGTGCGCTGGGCCGCCCACCAGGCCCACGCCACAGCCCGCAGCCGCCCCGGCGAGGCCACAGCCTGGCCCATGGCCGCCCGCAGCAGCCGCTCCGGCAGCGCCGTGACGGCCAGCCGGCGGGCCGCCGCCCGGGCCCCCTCCAGGAGCTGGCCGTACGGCACACCCACAGGACACGCCGCCTCGCAAGCCCGGCATCCCAGGCACCGCTCCAGGTGGGGAACGGCCTCGCCCAGGGGCAGCCGGCCCTCGGCCGCCGCCCGCACCAGGGCGATGCGTCCGCGAGGTCCCTCCGTCTCCAGGCCCGTGAGGCGAAACGTGGGGCAGGAGGGCAGGCAGAAGCCGCACCGAATGCAACGGTAGCTCACCTCGCCGGCTCGGGGTAGCCACCGGTCTTGAGCCTGCACGCCGCACCCCCACCTGCGCCCTACCGCTGCCTTGCGGGCTCCCGGTTCTCGGCGGCGGGCACCGCCCCCTGCCGGCCGGCGGATAACGAAGAGGACTAAGGGAGAGGACGTGCTGGCAGGCCATGCGCCCGGCCCCCTGCGGTTCACCACCGACCCTTCACCACACCGCGGTGGTGCTCGCCATGCACGGCGAGCCCCCGCGGGACTTCCCCAGGGCCGACCTGGCCCGGTTCTTCCAGCTGCAGGCGCAGCCGCAGCGGCAGCACAACCCCCAGCTGGAGCAGGAGTACCGGGAACTGGAGCGGAGGCTGCGGGCCTGGCCCCGCACTCCTGACAACGACCCGTTTCACGCGGGCGCCCACCAGCTCGGACAGGAGCTGGCCCGCCAGCTGGGCTGCCCGGTGGAGGTGGGCTTCCACGAGTTCTGCGCCCCGTCGGTGGAACAGGCCCTGCAGGCCGCCGCCCAAAGCGGGGTGCGGCGGGTGGTGGTGCTTACCCCCATGGCCACGCCCGGCGGAAGCCACTCGGCCCGGGAGATCCCGGCCCTGGTGGCCCGGGTGGCCCAACGCTTTCCCCGGGTGCAGTTCGTGTACGCCTGGCCGTTCCCGCTGCCGGCCCTGGCTGCCTTTCTGGCCGAGCAGGCCCTCCGCTTCCTGGAGGCTGCTCCCTGCCCGGATTCACCCGCGGGCGACCCGGTGCAGCAGGGGCCTTCACCCCACTCCCTGCACGGGAGCGGCGCCGGCCAACAGCAGGCTGGCCAGGGCGATGACCAGGGAGGCGAACAGCCCTAGCAGCAAGGGCCCCGCACCCAGCCGGCGGATGCGGGCCCAGTCGGCGCTCACGCCCACCCCCACCAGCACCATCACCACCAGGAACTGCCCCACCTGCCGGAACAGCCCCGCCCAGGCGTCGGAAAGCCAGCCGGCGCTGCGCAGGGCGGCCATGGCCACAAAGCCCAGCACGAACCACGGGAAGTTGCGGGCCACCGGCGCAAGCCGCCCGCCCGGCACCCGCCCGGTTCCGCCGCCGGGCCCTGCCCCGGGCCCCTGGCCAGGCCCCCGGGCCACGGCCACGGCCATGGCCACCGCCAGCGGCACCAGCACCAGCGTACGGGTGAGCTTCACCACCGTGGCCACCTGGCCGGCCTGCTGGGAGTAGGCGAAGGCCGCCGCCAGCACCGAGGAGGTGTCATGGATGGCCGTTCCTGCCCACAGCCCGAAAACGGGGTCGGGAAGCCCGAGAAGGTGCCCCACAAGGGGATACGCCAGGACGGCCACCATGTTGAAGAAGAAGATGGTGCTCAGCGCGAAGGCCGTCTCGTCCCGCCCGGCCCGCAGGATGGGCGCCACCGTCACGATGGCCGTGGCGCCGCAGATGGCCGTGCCCGCTCCGATGAGCGCGCAAAGCCGCGGCGGAACCCCCATCCAGCGGCCCACCGCCCACGTCAGCCCCAGCGCCAGCACCACCGTGACCGCGATGACCCCCAGGGCGCCGGCCCCGATGCGGGCCGCCTGGCCCAGGCTCAAGGTGCTCCCGAAAAGGATGACCGCCAGCCGCAGCAGGCGCTTGAGGGTGAACTGGGCGCCCTGCTCCAGCCACGGCTGCTGCCCCAGCACCGCCCGCAGGCCCATGCCCATCAACAGCCCCACCACCGGGGGGCCGAGCCAGGCGGGCAGGGCACCGCCCACCCAGCGGGCCGCCCACGCCACCAGCGCCACCGCAGCCACCCCGCCTGCCAGGCTGCCCGGCAGCGCCTGCCACCCGGCGACCTTCTCCTGCGCCACCGTCCCCTACCCCCTGGCCCCGTCGGAATCCGCCAGAAGCTCCCTCAGCTCGCCGGCCACCCGGTCTGCCAGCTGCTCGAACAGGCGCCGGGCCTTGTCCACCGTGGCGGGATGCGGATCCCCGTACCACCCCGTGGGTGCGAT
>DATCLL010000294.1:0-7060 GCA_036563935.1 Limnochordales bacterium
ACCCTGGGGTTGCGCCGGGTAGTGGCCCTGCACGACACCACCGACTACGGGCGGGGCCACTTCCGCTACTACAGCGAGAACCTGCGCAAGCTGGGCGGGGAGGTAGTGGGCGTCTTCCCGGTGAACCCGCAGCAGGAGGACTTCACCGCCGAGCTGACCCGGGCCAAGGCCCTGAACCCCGAAGTCATCTGGTTCGGCGGGCTCACCCCGGTGGGCGTGCGTATCCGCAACCAGATGGCCCGCCTGGGCATCAACGCCGTCTTCCAGGGGACCTCCGGGATCCTCAACGAGGAGTTCAACCAGGCCCTGGGGGCCGAGCTGGCCGAGGGGGCCATCGGCTTCCTGGACGGGCTGCCGGTGGAGAAGCTGCCCGGCGGAAGGCAGTTCCTGCAGGCCTACCAGGCGGCCGGCTTCCGGGAGCCGCCGGAGGCGTACGGGCCGTTCGCCTATGTGGCGGCAGACCTGTTCGTGCGGGCCATCGAGGCGGTGGGGCCCAACCGCGCCGCGGTCATCGACTACCTGAACAGCCGCATCCGCAACGTGGAGACCATCATCGGGCCCGTCAACTTCGATGAGTACGGGCAGAACGACGTCCCCCTGGTGACACCCTACGTGAGCCAGGGCGGGCGCTGGGTGCCCTGGAGCGAGTCCGACTACGCCGCCGGGCGCAAGGTGTTGCCCGGGTTGAAGCGGTGAGCCTGCAGGCCGTTCTCCTCCAGCAGCTGACCAACGCGGTCATGCTGGGGACCATCTACGGGCTCATCGCCATCGGCTTCAGCCTCTTTTTCGGGACGCTGGACATCATCCAGTTCGCCCACGGCGACGTCTACATGCTGGGAGGTTTTGCGGCACTGACGGTGGCAGCGGCCCTGACCTCGGCCGCCGCCAGCGCGCCTGCCCTGGCCGTGCCCCTGGTCTTTGTGGCCGGAGCTGCGCTGACCGCGCTGGCGGGGGTGGCCTTCGGCCGGCTGGCGGTGCGCCCGCTTCTGGGCTCGCCGCCGCTCATCACGCTGCTGGCCACCCTGGCAGGAGGGATCGCCCTGCGGGAGGCGGTGCGGCTGTTTTACCCCAACGGCACCGCCGCCCAGCGCTTCCCCTCCCTGTTTCCCGCCGGTTCCGTGGAGCTGGGCGGGGTGCTCATCCGCTACGACAACTTCTTCATCCTGGCCATCGGCCTGGGGGTCTTTGCCGCCACCGCCCTGCTGGTGAACCGCACCCGGCTGGGCCGGGCCATCCGGGCCATCTCCCAGGACCGGGAGGCCGCGGCCATGATGGGGGTCGACCTGGACCGCACCCTGGACCTGTGCTTTGTGCTGGGTTCGGCGCTGGCGGGGGTGGCGGGAGCGCTGTACGGCGCCTACTACAACCAGGTCATCTTCACCATGGGCCTCACCGGCGGGCTCATCGGGTTCAGCGCCGCCACCATCGGCGGGCTGGGACACATCCTGGGGGCCGTGGTGGGCGGTTACCTGTTCGCCCTGCTGCAGACGCTGGCCTCGGCGCTGTTGCCCGGCGGGTCGGAGTACCGGGACGTGTTCGCGTTCCTGGTGGTCATCCTCTTTCTCATGTTCCGGCCCACAGGGATCCTGGGCGAGCGCCAGGCCGAGAGGGTGTAGCGGCCGGTCATGGGCAAACGCCTGCAGCGGGTCTCCCTGGCGGTGGGGCTTGAGGTCGTCGCATACGGGTGGTTTCTGGCCTTTTTGCGGGTGGAATCGGCCCTGGGTTCGCTGGCGCTGGTGGCGGCGGCAGCTGCCCTGGCTGTGGCGCTGGCCCGCGCCGGGGCGCTGGCGTGGCTTCGGCGGGAACTGGACAGTGGGGTAGCCAGGGCGGCCGCCATCTTCGGCCTGGCGCTGGCGGCCACCTTCCCGGCCCTGGTGCGGGACAACCCCTACTGGATCTTCACCCTGAACCTGACGCTGTTGTACGTGCTGGTCGGGTTGGGGTTGAACCTCCAGACGGGCACCACCGGCCTGGTGAACCTGGCCGGGGCCGCCTTTTACGGCACGGGAGCCTACACGGCGGCCCTGCTGGCCCGGGACGCGGGCGTGCCCGGGGTGGCGAGCCTGGCGGCGGGCACGCTGGCGGCTGCGGCGGTGGGGGCGCTTTTGTTTGCGCCAGTGCTGAAGCTGCGGGGCCATTACCTCGCGCTGGTGACCATCGCCTTCGGGGTCATCTTCCACCTGGTGCTGAACAACACCGAGGCCCTGGGCGGGCCGCAGGGCATCTACGGCATCCCGGACCTGGTGCTGGGGCCGTGGAACCTGCAGCGTTCGCCCCGGCTGGCCGGGGTGGAACTGCACTTCTACGCCAACTACTTCTGGCTGCTGCTGGCTTTAGCGGCCGCGGCCGTGTGGTGGGCCTGGCGGGTGTACGACTCGCCCGTGGGGCTGGTGCTCAACGCCATCCGGGACGACCCCTGGGTGGCGGGTACCAGCGGGGTGAACCTGCCCCGATGGAAGCTGGCGGCGTTCACCGCGGGCAACGTCCTTATCGGCGTGGCCGGCAGCATCTACGCCTTCATGATTGGGTACATCTCCCCCGAGAACTTCACCTTTGAGGAATCCCTGTTCATGCTCAGCATCATCATCCTGGGCGCCATGGACAGCGTGCCGGGCGTGGTGACGGCCTCGGTGCTGCTGGTGGTGCTCACGGAGAAGCTGCGGGCCATCCAGGATTACCGGTTCCTGCTGTACGGCGTGCTGGTGGTGGCCATGCTCATCTTCCGCCAGCAGGGCCTGTGGCCGCCGCCGTGGCGGCGCTACGGCCTGCCTGCCGCCGCCCCCTCCTCAGGCGGAGGTGCGGCCCGTTGAGCCTGCTCCACGTGGACCGGGTGAGCGTGCAGTTCGGGGGGCTGGTGGCCCTGGACCGTGTGGAGCTGGCGGTGGAGCCGGGCGAGGTGGTGGGCGTCATCGGGCCCAACGGCTCCGGCAAGACCACCCTCTTCAACGTGGTGACGGGCATCTACCGGGCCAGTTCCGGCAGGGTCGTGGTGGCAGGCCACGACGTGACCCGGGCCCACCCGGACGCCATCGCCCGGCTGGGGGTGGCACGCACCTTCCAGCGCATCCGGCTGCTGGAGCGCCTGACGGCCCTGGACAACCTGCTGGTGGGCTACTACGGCCGCTCCGCCGTGGGGTGGCTGGAGCTTCTGCGGGCCGGACGGGTGCGCCGCCAGCTTCAGCGGTTCGTGGAGCAGGCCAGGGAGCTGGTGACCCTGTTTTCCCCGGAGCTGGCCCAGCAGCTGGACCGGCCCGTGGCCGAGCTTCCCCACATCGACCGCAGGCGGCTGGAGATCTGCCGGGCCATGGCCGGCCGGCCCCGCCTGCTGCTTCTGGATGAGCCCACGGCCGGCATGAGCCCCGAGGAGACGCGGCAGATGGTGCACGACATCCAGAAGGCCGCCGCCTCGCTGCCGGGCCTGGCCATCGTCATCATCGAGCACGACCTTTCCGTCATTCAAGGGGCCGCGCAGCGGGTCGTCTGCCTCAACTACGGGCGCAAGATCGCGGAGGGTAGTTTCGAGCAGGTGGTGCGGTCCGAGGCGGTGCGGGTGGCCTACCTGGGGAGCGACGGCGATGGAGTGGCTGCTGGAAGTTGAAGACGCCTGGGCCGGCTACGGCCGGGTGGACGTCCTGCGAGGCGTGCAGGTGCGGGTGGGGGCGGGGGAGATCGTCACCATCCTGGGGGCCAACGGCGCCGGCAAGACCACCCTCATCCGCTGCATCATGGGGCTGAACCCCCTGCGCCGGGGCAGCATCCGCTTCGCCGGCCGCCCCATCCACACCCTCAAGCCCCACCAGCGCCACGCGCTGGGCATCGGGGTGGTGCCCGAGGGCAAGCGGCTGTTTCCCAAGATGACGGTGCTGGAGAACCTGCTCATGGGCGCGTACTTCCAGCGGGACCCCCGGGCGGTGCGGGAGCAGCTGGATTTCGTGATGGACCTGTTCCCCCGGCTTCGGGAACGGGCCCACCAGGCGGCCGGAACGTTGTCGGGGGGCGAGCAGTCCATGGTGGCCATTGCGCGGGGGCTGATGTCACGGCCGCGCCTGCTCATCATGGACGAGCCCTCCTTCGGCCTGGCACCCCTGGTGGTGCGGGAGGTCTTCCGCCTCACCCGAACCATCCACGAAGCGGGGACCTCTATCCTGCTGGTGGAGCAGAACGCCTGGCAGGCACTGCAGGTGGCCCAGCGGGGCTACGTGCTGCAGAAGGGGGAAGTCGTCCTGGAGGGCCCCACGCACGTGCTGCGGGAGGACCCCAGGGTTCAACACGCCTACCTGCGGGCCTAGCCGGAGGGCGGGGGACATCGGGAAAGGGGAGCGGGGCCGTGGAGCAGGCAGAGGGGCATGCATGGCCGGCGTGGCAGGAGCTGGCCCGGGCGGCGGGCCTGGGCGGCCTGGCGGCCGAGCTGCAGGCGGCGGCGGAGGAGCTGGAGGCGGCCCTGGCACAGGTACGGGAGGTCCTGGCCTATCCCCTGCCCGGGGAGACGGAGCCGGCGCTGGTGTTTCAGCCCGGATGGGAGCAGGCCTGGGGGGCACTGGCGCCGGCGGAGCAGGGCCGGGCAGGCCCGGCGGCGGGCGGTCCGGTCCAAGGACCGGGCGCGGCGCCTGCCCTGCCGGGGGATGCGGCACCCCCCGGCGCACCGGCGTGCTTTCTCAGCGTGAGCGAGGCGGCCGTCCTGGTGGCCCGGGGCGATCTTTCGCCGGTGGAACTGGTCACCAGCTGCCTGGAGCGCATCGAGCAGGTGGAACCGGCTGTCGGCGCGTGGGTGCAGGTGCTGCGGGATGAGGCCCTGGAGCAGGCCCGCCGGGCCGAACAGGCCGTGCGGCAGGGACAGCAGGGGCTGGGGCCGCTGCACGGCATCCCCTTTGGGGCCAAGGACATCTTCCACGCCGCCGGTGTTCCCACCCGGGCCGGCACGCGGGGCTGGCAGGTGCTGCCCGACGAAGATGCCGAAGCGGTGCGCCGCCTGCGGCAGGCCGGCGCCATCCTGCTGGGCAAGACCACCACCACCGAGTTCGCCTTCCGGGACCCGCCCGCCACCCGCAACCCCTGGAAGTTGGCCCACACCCCGGGTGGCTCCAGCTCGGGTTCGGCGGCGGCGGTGGCAGCCCGGATGGTGCCGCTGGCGCTGGGCAGCCAGACGGGGGGGTCGCTGAGCAGGCCCGCGGCGTACTGCGGCGTGGTCACCCTGAAGCCCACCTACGGCCTGGTAAGCCGCCGCGGGGTGCTTCCCCTGGCGTGGAGCCTGGACCACGTGGGCGCCTTCACCCGCACCGTGGAGGACCAGGCCCTGGTGCTGGCCGTGCTTGCCGGGGCAGATCCCCACGACCCGGCCACCTGGCTGGCGGGGCGGGCGTGGGGTGCCCGCCCGGCGGCAGGGGCGGCCGGGCCGCGCGCGCCCGGGCGGGCAGGGGTGGTGGGGGTTCCCGACCGCTTCTTCGGCGAGCAGGCGGAGCCCGCCTGCTGGCAGCTGTTCCAGCAGGCGCTGCGGGTGCTGGAGCAGGCCGGATACCGGGTCGAGAGTGTGAAGCTGCCCTCCAGCTTCGAGGCAGCGCAGGCGGCCCACGCCCTCATCATGCGGGTGGAGGCGGCCGCCTACCACCTGGACCGCCTGCGCTCCCGGCCCGAGATGCTGCGAGGCGGGATCCGGCGGCTGGCCGCCACCGGGGCGGTGCTGCCCGCCGTGGCGTACGAGCGGGCCCAGCAGCTGCGGCGTCTTTACGCCCGGGAGATGGCCGAACTGTTCCGGCACGTCACCCTGCTGGCGACGCCGGCCACCCCGGGTCCGGCCCCGGTGGGGCTGGAGTGGACGGGCCCCTTCACCTTCAACGCTCCCTTCTCCATGGCCGGCCTTCCCACCCTCACGCTTCCCATGGGGCGGGTGGAGCCAGGTCTGCCGGTAGGTCTGCAACTGGCGGCCCGGCCCTTCGGGGAGGAGGAGCTGCTGGAGGCGGGCATGGCGTTCCAGGCGGCCACCTCCTGGCACCGGGAATGCCCTGCCTTGTGAGGCTGCGGCCGGCAGGGCGGAGCGACCCCGCTGCGGCAGGCGGTGCAGGGCGGCTCGTGGCCGTGGCCAGGATGACGGCAGGAAGCACGCAGGCCAGCACGTAGGCGGCCAGCACGGCCGTCTGCGGGCCGGACAACCCCCCGTCGTGGGGCGCCCCCCCGGGCGGAGACGCACCTGGCAGCCGCTGCATGGCCAGGGCGCAGAGGAGGGTGGCTGCGACAGCCCATATCCACAGCCCCGCGGCCACGGTGGCTACAGAGCGTCTCCTTTTGCTCGGGCGCGCCCTTGCGGCGGCTTTCGCCCGGCGGTATAACCCTGTTCGAGCGTGGCGAGAGGGGCGGTCTCGGCCGTGGATTATGAGGTGGTGGCCCGGGCGGCCGCCGACGACTTCACCCGACCCCCGGCCTCCAAAGCCCGGGTGCCCATTCTCGACGTCCATACCCACGCCAGCCCCCGGCCCGAGACGAGGCTTTTGCTGCAGGCCGCCTCACTATACGGGGTGGACACCCTGGTGGTCATCTCCCGCCAGTGGGTTCTGCCCGACCAGCTGCGGGACGGCTGGCAGGGAACCATCCTGGTGGCGCCTCACCTCACCTACGAGCACCTGGACGACGAGAAGCGCTTTGTGGCCGAAAACCTGCAGCGGGTGCAGCAGGCCGTAACGGCCGGCATGCGGGTGGTGAAGTTCTGGTTTACCCCCCGCTTCTATGCCGCTACCCGCCTGCGGCTGGACGACCCCCGGCTGGAGCCCATCCTGCGGGCCGTGGAGGAGGCGGGGATGCTGGCGCTGGTGCACGTCTCCGACCCCGACATCTGGTTTGAGCGGCGCTACACGGACCGGGAGCTGTACGGCACCAAGGAGGAGCAGTATCCGCAGCTGGAGCGGGTGCTGGAGCGCCACCGCCGGCTGCGGGTCATCGCTGCCCACATGGCCGGCGACCCCGAGCACCTGGACCATCTCCAGGCGCTGCTGGACCGCCACCCCAACCTCTACCTGGACACCAGCGCCACCAAGTGGATGGTGCGGGAGCTGGGGCGCCAGCGGGAGGC
>DATCLL010000295.1:0-1768 GCA_036563935.1 Limnochordales bacterium
GGCTGCGCATGGGCCGGGCCGCCCGCAGCGAAGGCCTGCACGGGCAGGAGCGGCTTTTGGCCTCGGCCCTGGAGGCCGTCATGGGGGCCATCTTCGTGGACGGGGGCTGGGCGGCGGCCTGGCAGGCGGTGCGGCAGGCCCTGGAGGGGCGCCTGGAGCGGCTGGCCTCGCCCGGGGAGGCCAACCCCAAGGGGGCGCTGCAGGAATTCCTGGCCCGGGAGGGGTTGCCGGCCCCCCACTACCGGCTTGCCCTGGTGGAAGGCGAGCCCCACCGGCGCCGCTTCGTGGTGGAAGTGGTGGTAGGGGGCACGGTGGCGGGGACTGGAAGCGGTAGCAGCCGCAAGCGGGCCGAGCAGGAAGCGGCCCGCATGGCCCTGTCCCGGCTGGCGGCCGCGGAAGGGCAGGCGGGATCCGGGGCAGGGCCGCGGCCGGGGACAGGCGCCGGCGCAGGGGCGGGGGCAGGGGCAGGGGTGACCCCGGCAAGGTAGCCGGGTGAAAGGAGTTGCCAGGTGGGAATAATATTAGATCCACACACGGCCTGAGCCGGGGGTGGGCGCCAGCGTTTCGAACGGGATTCCATTCTCTCGAACCATGGCACCGCCGTCGAGCCCGCACTTGAAGGAGGCGTTGAGGCATGGACGTGCTGAAGGTGTCTGCCAACTCCAAGCCCAAGTCGGTGGCTGGGGCACTGGCGGCAGTCCTGCGGGAGAAGGGCTCGGCTGAGGTCCAGGCGGTCGGGGCGGGCGCGGTGAACCAGGCTGTGAAGGCCATCGCGATCACCCGGGGGTTCGTGGCTCCAAACGGCATCGACCTCATCTGCATCCCGGCCTTTGCGGAGATCGAGATCGACGGCGAGGAGCGCACCGCCATCAAGTTCATCGTGGAGCCCCGCTAGACCTGGTCCGCTGCGCCGGCCGCCTGCGGTGTACTTGCGACGGGTTGAGATTTACGGGTTCAAGTCCTTCGGTCGTCGCGCCAGCCTGGACCTGGACGCCACGCTGAACGCCGTGGTCGGGCCCAACGGCTGCGGCAAGAGCAACCTGCTGGATGCCGTGCGTTGGGCCCTGGGTGAGGGGAACCTGCGTGTCCTGCGGGGCGGGCGCACCGAAGACGTCATCTTCGCCGGCACCCGCCAGCTGAAGCCCCTGGGCGTGGCGGAGGTCAGCCTCACCTTCGACAACAGCGACGGGTCGCTGCCGTGGCCCGGGGCCGAGGTCTGCATCACCCGCCGTGCCTACCGGTCCGGGGCCAGCGTCTTTGCCCTCAACGGAACTCCGTGCCGGCTGCGGGACATCCACGCGCTGCTGGGCCGGGCGGGCCTGACCCCGCGGCTTCCGTGCTTCGTGGGTCAGGGTGAGGCGGAAGCCCTGCTCATGGGCTCGCCGGAGCAGCGCCGGGCGGTGCTGGAAGAGGCCGCGGGCCTCAGCCGCACCCGCCAGCTGGCCGGGCAAAGCGAGGCGGACCTGGAGCAGGCCCACCGGGCCCTGGAGCGAGCCCAGGCGGCCCTGGTGGAGCTGGAGCGCCACGTTACGTTCCTGCAGTCGCAGGCGGCCCGTGCCCGCAGCGCGCAGCGGCTTTCCGCACAGCTGGCCGCGGTGGAGCAGGAGCTGGCCCGCCGGCAGCTGGAGCTGGCCCGGGCCCAGGCGCAGCGCGCCCAGGCCGACCGGGACCAGGCGGCCCAGGCCCTGCAGCGGCTGCGCGAGCGCCTGGCCCAGCTGAGAGGGCAGCTCCAGGAACAGCTGCAGCGCTACCAGAGCCTGGCCGCCGA
>DATCLL010000296.1:0-3499 GCA_036563935.1 Limnochordales bacterium
TCCGTGGACGGCCGGCGCCGGCCTTCCACCGGATGGCCCCGCAGGTCCAGCACCGGCACGTCTTCCGCCCCCATGCGCTCGTACTCCATGCCCGACGGGGTGATGGCCACCAGGCCCGAAGCGGGGTCCCGGGCGCTCACGTTGCCCTGGGCCCCCACCACCAGGCCGGCTGCCGCCATCCGCCGGGCGATGCCCACCACCTCTGCCCGCAGGCGAGCCAGAACCAAGCCCGCTCCCCCTCCCCCGGCCCCGCCCGCCGGCCGGCGTCCCCCGCCGGGCCTTGACAGCCGGGCGCCTGCCATACACAATACACCCACGTCGAGTATAAGCCACGTTCCGGGCCGGAGCAGGCCCGGAGGGCATCGGCGAGGATGGGGAGCGAGTAGGCGGCCCCCGCGGGCCTCAGCGAGCCGGGTCGGGTGCGAGCCGGTGGCGCCGCAGCCGCCGAAATGGCCCCGGAGCTGCCCTGCCCAACGCGCGCTGCGCCAGTAGGCAGGGCCGGCTGGCGCCCGTTAGCGCGCCGGGGTAGCCGGCACGCCTGGGGACCGGCATACCCGCCGAGGCCGGCCGCCGCGAGGCGGCGGCGAAGTCGGGGTGGTACCGCGGCAGTTGCCCTCCGCCCCCGACCCGGTCAGGGCCCAGAGGCCCACCGGGTGGGCGGCGGAGGGCTTTTGGTTTGCCGGGGGCTGCCCCCGGCCAGGGAGGCGAGGCGGCATGGCCGCAAGCACCGGCAAGTTCTACATCACCACGCCCATCTACTACCCCAGCGACCGGCTGCACATCGGCCACGCGTACACCACCACCGCGGCGGACGCGCTGGCCCGCTGGCACCGGTTCTTGGGGGACGAGGTCTTCTTCCTGACGGGCTCCGACGAGCACGGCCAGAAGATCCAGCGCATCGCCCAGGAGCGGGGCATGACCCCCAAGGCCTACGTGGACCGCATCGTGGAAAGCTTCAAGGAGCTGTGGGCCCGCCTGGACATCTCCTACGACCGCTTCATCCGCACCACGGATCCCGAGCACGTGCGGGTGGTGCAGCACATCTTCCGTACCCTGCACCAGCAGGGCGACATCTACAAGGGCACCTACGAGGGCTGGTACTGCGTGCCGTGCGAGACCTTCTGGCCGGAGAGCAAGCTGGCCGACGGCCGCTGCCCGGACTGCGGGCGGCCCGTGGAGCGGGTACGGGAGGAGAGTTACTTCTTCCGGCTTTCCCGCTACGCTGACCGGCTGCGCCGCCACCTGGAGGAGCACCCGGAGTTCATCCAGCCGGAAAGCCGCCGCAACGAGATGCTGGCCTTCCTGGAGCAGGGGCTGGAGGACCTCTCCATCTCCCGGACCACCTTCGACTGGGGCATTCCGGTCCCCGGCGACGAGCGGCACGTGGTGTACGTGTGGTTCGATGCCCTCACCAACTACCTCACCGGGGCCGGCTACCTGCACGACGAGGAGCAGTTCCGCCGCTTCTGGCCGGCCGACGTGCACCTGGTGGGCAAGGAGATCGTGCGCTTTCACACCATCATCTGGCCCATCATCCTCATGGCCGCCGGCCTCCCCCTCCCCCGCCGGGTGTTCGGGCACGGGTGGCTGCTGTTCGACCAGGCCAAGATGAGCAAGTCCCGGGGCAACGTGGTGGACCCCCACGTGCTCATCGACCGCTACGGCAGCGACGCCATCCGCTACTTCCTGCTGCGGGAGATCGCCTTCGGCCAGGACGGCAACTTCAGCGAACAGGCCCTGGTGGACCGCATCAACGCGGACCTGGCCAACGACCTGGGCAACCTGGTGTACCGCAGCCTCACCATGCTGGAGCGGTACCGGGACGGCGTCGTGCCCGCCCCGGGGGAGCCCACGGCCCTGGAGCGGGACCTGGCCTCCTCCGCCCGCCGGGCCGCGGAGGAAGCCCGCAAGCTCATGGAGGACCTCAACCTCAACGAGGCCCTGGCCGCCATCTGGCGCTTTGTGGGGCGGGCCAACAAGTACATCGACCAGGCGGCCCCCTGGAGCCTGGCCCGCCAGCGGGAGACCAGCCCCGAAGCGGCCGGGCGCCTGGACACCGTGCTGTTCCACCTGGCCGAGGCCCTGCGGGTAGCCGCCCTCCTGGTGGCTCCGTTCATGCCCCGCACCGGCAAGGCCATCTGGGAGCAGCTGGGCATCCCGGAGCCGCTGGAGCGCCAGCGCTTTTCCGACCTGGCCTGGGGGCGGCTGGCCCCCGGCGTGAAGACCCGCCGGGGCTCGCCCCTGTTTCCCCGCATCGTGGAGCAGGAGCCGCAGGCCCAGGCGCCCTCCGACGGCCAGGCGCCCCAGGCGGCCGGGCCGGGCAAGCCCCAGGAGCTGCCGGAGGGCCTCATCACCCTGGAGGAGTTCCAGCGGGTCCAGCTGCGCACAGCCCGGGTGGTCTCGGCCCAGGCTGTGGAGGGCACCGAGCGGCTGTTGCGGCTGGAGGTGGATGCCGGGGAGGGCCGGCTGCGGCAGATCGTGGCCGGGATCGCCCGGCAGTACCGCCCCCAGGAGCTGGTGGGCCGCACCATCGTCCTGGTGGCCAACCTGAAGCCGGCCCGGCTGCGGGGACAGCTGTCCGAGGGGATGCTGCTGGCCGCCCAGGCTCCCGACGGCACCCTCTCCCTGGTCACCCTGGACCGCCCGGACCTGGCGCCGGGCTGCCCGGTGCGGTAGGGGCGGGCCATGGGCCCGGCGCTGGTGGACACCCACGCCCACCTGCAGGACCCCCGCTTCGCCCAGGACCTGGAGGCGGTGCTGCAGCGAGCCCGGCAGGCCGGGGTCTGTGCCGTCGTCACCTGCGGCACCTGCCTGGCCTCCTCCCGGCAGGCCGTGGAGCTGGCGCGCCGCTGGCACGCCGGCCACCCCGGCCCGCCGGCGGTGTATGCCGCCGTGGGCATCCACCCCCACGAGGCGGGCGGGGTAGGCAACGTGGAGGCGGCCATGGCGGAGCTGCGGGAACTGGCCCGCCAGCCGGGCGTGGTGGCGGTGGGAGAGGTGGGGCTGGACTACCACTACCAGCTGGCGCCGCCGCCGGTCCAGCGCAAGCTTCTGGCCCGCCAGCTGGAGGTGGCGTCGGAGCTAGGCCTGCCCGTCGTCCTGCACAGCCGCGAGGCGGTGGACGACGTGCTGGAGCTGTGGCGGGAGCTGGGCGGGAGAGCGGGCGTTCTTCACGCCTTCAGCGGCACCCTCACCCAGGCCCGCCAGGCCACCGCCCTGGGGCTGTACCTGGGCGTGGGCGGCATGGTGACCTTCAAGAACGCAGCCCCGCTGCGGGAGGTGCTGCGGCAGGTAGAGCTGCAGCACCTGGTGCTGGAGACGGACGCCCCGTACCTGGCCCCGGTACCCCTGCGGGGGCAGCGCAACGAGCCCTCCTACCTGGTGCACACGGCCAACGCTTTGGCGCAGCTGCTGGGACTGCTGCCCGAGGAGGTGGCGGCCGCCACCACCGCGGCCGCCCGGAGCCTGTTCGGGCTGGCCGTGGCCTAACCGGCCGGGT
>DATCLL010000297.1:0-4580 GCA_036563935.1 Limnochordales bacterium
GCCCGGGTGGAGGTGGACGGCCGCGTGGTGGCCTCCACGGGGCCGGGGTTGGTGGCGTTTGTGGCCGTGGAGAGCGGCGATGGGGCCGACGAGGCCATGCGGCTGGCCCGGCGGTTGGTGGAGGTCCGGCTCATGGGCGACGGGCACGGCCGCATGGCCCAAAGCCTCCTGGAGGCGGGCGGGGAGCTTTTGCTGGTCTCCAACCTGACGGTGGCGGGGCAGCTGCGCAAGGGCCGCCGGCTGGACCTGTCCCGGGCCGCGGGCTTCGAGGCCGCGCGGCAGGTGTTCGACGAGCTGGTGCGGGCTGCCCGTGCCCTGGGAGCCCGCGTGCAGGTGGGAAGCTTCGGGGCCATGATGCGGGTGACGGTGGTCAACGACGGGCCTGTAACCGTGGTGGTGGAAGAGCCCCCGGGGGCGCGCACCTCCGGTGGGGCTTCGGGCGCCCTTCGCCTGGACGGCCCGGCCCCTGCGGGATACAATGGCCCCGGTGCGCGGGGATGAGGTGTTGCGATGGTCTTTGAGCGCATGCGTCGCCAGGTGAAGTGGATCGTCCTGGCGGTGGCCGTGGCGTTTGCCGTCACCCTGCTGTACGTGGGAGGGCCGGGGCTGTTCTCCCGCAGGCCCGCCCAGCCCCCCGTGGCCCGGGTGAACGGGGAGGCCATCGACCAGGAGACGTTCCAGCAGGCGGTGGCCAGCCAGCTGCGCGCCCTGGAGCAGACCCGCGGCGCCGTTCGACCCAGCGAGATGGATGAGGTTCGCTACCAGGCCCTCAACCGGCTGGTGCACACGCGGCTTTTGCTGCAGGCCGCCCGGGACGAGGGGATTCGGGTGGAGCGCCGGGAAGTGGACCGGCGGCTCCGGGAAATCCGGGATGCCTTTCCCAGCGAGCGGGAGTACCGCAGGGAGCTGGAGCGCAGCCAGCTTACCGAGCGGGACCTGCGCCGGGCCGTGGAAGAGGGCCTGCTCATCGAAAAGCTGCGGGAACGGGTTACCGCCGGGGTCACGGTGAGCGACGACGAGGTGGCCCGGGCCTACGAGCAGGTGCGCCTGCGCCAGATCCTGGTGCGCCCCCGGGACTCCTCGGCGGCCTCCTGGAAGCAGGCGGAGGAGCGGGCCCAGGCCCTGTACCGCCGCCTGCAGTCCGGGGCTGACTTTGCCAGCCTGGCCCGGGCGGAGTCCGACGACACGGCCACCCGGGAGCGGGGCGGGGAGCTGGGCCTGGTAGGGCGCAACCTGCTGCCCGAGGCGCTGGAGAAGGCCGTTTTTGACCTCAAGGCCGGCCAGATCTCGCCTCCCGTGCGCAGCGAGGTGGGCTTCCACATCCTGCAGGTGACGGAAAGGCGGGAGCCCAAGGGCAAGGCCTTCGAGGAGGCTCGGGAGCAGCTCCGGGAGCAGCTGCTTTCGGAAAAGCAGGATGTGGCCTTCGCCCGGTGGTTTGACGACCTGCGCCGGCAGGCCGCGGTGGAGGTGCTGGAGCCCCGCCTGGCGGCCCGGGACGCCCTGGGGCGGGGCGACCTGAAGCAGGCTCTGGCGCAGTACGAGAAGGCCCTCCAGACGGACAGCCAGGACCCGTACCTGCACTACGCCATGGCCCGGGTGCTGGCCGCCCTTCAGAAGCAGGACGAGGCGCTGTCGCACCTGGTGCGGGCCGTGGAGCTGGAGGCCACCGACCCGGTCCTGCACCTGGAGCTGGGCAACGCGTACCGCCAGAAGGGTCAGCGGGAGCAGGCGGTGGCCGCCTTCCGCAAGGCCTCCCAGCTGGCGCCCATGGACCTTCAGATGCACCTGATGCTGTACGCCATCTTCTCGGACATGGGACTGAAGGAGGACGCGCTCAACGAGCAGCGGGAACTGGAAAAGATCCAGCAGGTGCTGGAGCAGCAGCGCCGGCTGCAGGAGGAACTGGCCCGGCGGCTGCAGCAGTCCGGCCAGCAGCCGGGTCAGTCCCAGGGGCAATCCCAGGGACAGGGGCCGGGGCAGGGGCAGGGTGCGGCCCAGCAGCCCCAGGGCGGGCAGTCCCCGCCGGGCGCAGCGGCCGGCTCCTCCGGCCAGTCCCGCTGAAAGCAGGGCGGGGACGGGTGGCAACATGCTGAAGGCCCCTCGCGGCACCCAGGACGTGCTTCCCGACGACGCCGCGCGCTGGCATCAGGTGGAGCAGGTGGCCCGCTCCGTCTTCGCCGCGTACGGCTACCGGGAGATCCGCACCCCCATCCTGGAGCACACGGAGCTGTTCGCCCGGGGCGTGGGTGAGCACACCGACGTGGTGGAGAAGGAGATGTACACCTTCGAGGACCGCTCCGGGCGCAGCATCACCCTGCGCCCGGAGGGAACCGCCCCCGTGGCCCGGGCGTACATCGAGCACGGCATGCACCTGTGGCCGGCGCCCGTGAAGCTGTTTTACATCGGCCCCATGTTCCGCTACGAGCGTCCCCAGGCGGGGCGGTTGCGCCAGCACCACCAGATGGGCGCGGAGGCCCTGGGCAGCGACGACCCGGCGCTGGACGCCGAGGCCATCCTGCTGCCCATGGACATCTTCCGGCGGCTGGGCCTGGAGCAGTTCACGGTGAAGCTCAACAGCATCGGCTGCCCCTCGTGCCGGCCCGCCTACCGGCAGGCCCTGCTGGAGTTTCTGCGGCCGCATGCCCACGAACTGTGCCCCCACTGCCAGCGGCGGCTGGAGCGCAGCCCGCTCCGGGTTCTGGACTGCAAGGTGCCGGGCTGCCAGGAGCTGGTGCGCCAGGCGCCGCCCAGCGTGGAGTTCCTGTGTGAGGGCTGCCGCCGGCACTTCCAGGCGGTGCAGGACCACCTGAGGGCCCTGGGGGTGGCCTACCAGCACGACTCGCGGCTGGTACGGGGATTTGACTATTACACCCGCACCGTGTTCGAGGTGCAGGCGCCGCAGCTGGGGGCGCAAAACGCCGTGGCCGGCGGCGGCCGCTACGACGGGCTGGTGGAGGCCCTGGGGGGGCCGCCTACCCCCGGCGTGGGCTTCGCCTCGGGGATCGAACGGGCCCTGCTGGCCTGGAGCCAGGCCGGGCAGGCTTCCCTGCAGCCGGGCAGGCCCGGCGAGCAGGGCTGGTTGGACGTGTACGTGGCGGCCGCGGACGGGCCGCTGGCAGGCGACTGGGTGCAGATGGTCTACCGGCTGCGCCGGTCGGGCGTGCGCACCGAGGCCGGGCCCCTGGGCAAGAGCCTGAAAAGCCAGCTGCGGGCTGCCGACCGGGCGGGTGCCCGGTGGGTGGTGCTGGTGGGCGACGCCCCGTGGCCCGCTGCGGTGCGGGACATGCGCACCGGCGAGCAGCAGCCGGTGTCAGGCCCGGACGAGGCGGCGGCGTGGCTGCTCAACCAGATGGGGCGAGCGTAGAAAGCCTGCCGTTTTTCGCCCCTGCGGCACGGGCTCCCCTGCGCGGGGCGGGGGCGTAGATGCGCCGGGCGGGCAGAGAGGTCGGGAACCACTTCATGGAAGGCTTGTCCATGCGCCTTCTCAAGGCCAGTTGCGGTGCGGGAACCCTGCGGGTCCACCACGTGGGAAGCCGGGTGCGGCTGAACGGCTGGGTGCACCGCCAGCGGGACCACGGAGGGCTCATCTTCGTGGACCTGCGGGACCGCACCGGCATCGTGCAGGTGGTGGTGACCCCCCAGGCCGGCCAGGAGCTGTTTGAGCTGGCGGGCCGCCTGCGCAGCGAGGACTGCATCGGGGTGGAGGGGGAGGTGCGCCGCCGGCTGCCCGGCACCGAAAACCCCCAGCTGCCCACGGGGGAGGTGGAGGTGCACGCCACCGACCTGGTGCGGTACAGCCGCAGCGCCCCGGTGCCCTTCCCCCTGGATCGGGAGGTGCCGGTGGACGAGGGGGTGCGGCTGCGCTACCGCTACCTGGACCTGCGGCGGCCTTCCATGCTGGAGGCGCTGGCGCTTCGCCACCGGGTGAACCACGCCGTGCGGGAATTCCTCGATCGGGAGGGCTTCCTGGAGGTGGAGACGCCCATGCTGACCCGCTCCACCCCGGAAGGGGCCCGGGACTACCTGGTTCCCTCCCGGCTGCACCCGGGCTGCTTTTATGCCCTGCCGCAGTCCCCGCAGCTGTTCAAGCAGCTTTTGATGGTGGCCGGGGTGGAGCGCTACTACCAGCTGGCCCGCTGCTTCCGGGATGAAGACCTGCGGGCCGACCGCCAGCCGGAGTTCACGCAGCTGGACCTGGAGATGTCCTTCGTGGACGAGCAGGACGTGATGGGCCTGGTGGAGCGCCTTCTGGCCCACGTGTTCCAGCGGGTGCTGGGCCTTGAGCTGCCCGTGCCGTTTCCCCGCCTGTCCTACCAGGAGGCCATGGAGCGCTACGGCTCCGACAAGCCGGATCTGCGCCTGCCCGGGCGGCTGCACGACCTGACCGGCGCCTTCGCCACCACCCAGGTGCGGGCCTTCGCGGAGGCGATAGGGCGGGGGGGCCGGCTCAAGGTGCTGACCCTGCCCCCGCAGCTGGAGATGCCCCGCCGGGAGCTGGACCGCCTGCCGGAAATGGCCCCGTCCCTGGGGGTGAAGGGCCTGGTGTGGGCGGTGGCGGAAGACGGGGAGCTGCGCTCGCC